>NZ_JBIQES010000007.1:0-226195 GCF_045369825.1 Dietzia sp. 179-F 9C3 NHS | reverse complement strand
TGGTAGCAGCTCCACTCTGCCGGGAGGTTCTCGTCACATCAGGGAAGCCAGATCAAACAACCTCCCTGGGCAGTACAGCTAGGGGACCGCGCCCCGACCTGCGGGGCGGGCACGAGTTGGCGCTTCACGGCGTCACGTCCCGGCGCACTCCAGCAGGTCGTCGAGCGCCGCCTCGATGCCGCGGGCGACCACGTCGGGGTCGGGCACGAGGTGCTCGCACGTGATGACGCCCAGGTCGAGGTGGTCATCGAAGGACAGGCTGGTCACCGAGATCCCCGCGCCGTGCAGCAACGGCCCGAACGGGTGCATGTGGGTGATCCGGGCGCCGAGGAAGTAGATGGGGTTCCGCGGGCCCGGCACATTGGAGATGATCATGTTGTAGATCACCGGGTGTCGGTCGGCCAGGCGGAGCGACTCGTACGCCCGCATCCCCAGGTCCAGCAGCCACCGCGGGCTCAGCCTGCCCCAGTTCTCGAGCAGCGCGGGGCGGATGCTCCCGGCCTGCTTCTTGGTGGTCTCCGACGCCGCCGCGATGCGGCGGTAGCGCGCGACCGGGTCGGCGACGTCCGTGGCGAGCGCGGCGAACATCGCGGAGACCTGGTTGGCGCCGCGCGTGGTGAGGTCGGCACGGGTGGACATGGGGACGATCGCCACCATCGAGGAGGCCGGGGTGTCGCCGTGCCCGGCGAGGTAGTCACGGACGGCCCCGCCCACGACGGTGAGGAGGACGTCGTTGATCGTCCCGCCCCCGAGGCGCCGGCGGGCCTCCTTGACCCGGGCGAGGTCGAGCGTGGCCGTGGCGACCGCGCGGTGGGGGGTGAGCGTCCGGTTGAACAGCGTCCGCGGCGCAGTGAACGGGGCGGGCATGGACTCGCCGCCCCCGGCCTGCTCCTTGGCCCGCTTCATCTCCTTGGGGATGGACAGCGTCTCGGGCAGCAGGCGGAAGAACGCCAGCGGCCGGCCGAGGAGGTCCCAGGCGCCACCCGCGATGAGCTGCAGCGTGCTCGCGCGGCCCACGTGCGTGCGGACGAGCGCGGGGTCCTGGTCGGGCGTCGAGGCGTCCGTCTCCGCGAGCGTGGAGAGCAGCTCAGCGCCGAGCATGCCGTCGATGATCGCGTGGTGGACGCGGCAGAACGCGGTGACCTCCGGCGCGTCCGGCTCGCCGCGCTCGATGATCCACACCTGCCACAGGGGGTGCGCGCGGTCGAGCGGCTTGGAGGCCAGGTGGCCGCACATGGCGAGCAGCTCCTCCTCCGTCCCACCCGGGCCGAGGTCGATCCGCTGCACGTGGTGGGCGATGTCGAAGTCGAAGTCCTCGACCCACGCCGGGTGGCCGATGTTGAGCCGCGAGTCGTGGATCTTGCGCCGGAACGGCGGGATCGCCTTGACCCGCCGGGCCAGTCCGTTGCGGAGCCGCTCGAACGAGTAGCCCTCCTCGATGGTCGAGACGTCGAGGTGGACGACGCCGTTGATCACCATCATCTGCTCGTCGGTCTCGAGGTAGAGGAAGCTGGCGTCGAGCCCGGTCATCCGTTCCACGGCGTTACCCTTCGTTCTTCGTGGTGGGGTCCGTCCCGGCCGCCTTTGTGGCAGCGGGCGCTGTTCGTGCCGGCGAGGGCGTCCCACCCCTCCGGTCGCACCGGCCCACCGCGACCATGACCTGCTCCATTGTGGCCGGGCCCGGCCCGGTTGTGGCCGAGTTCGTCGGACGGGGCGGGGGAGCGGGACCCGTCAGGGCCTAGACTCGGGCCCGTGGCCGAGAACGCACAGACCGACTCCCAGACCACCGCCGAGGCGGCGGCACCCCGACCCGTCCTCGTCGTGGACTTCGGCGCCCAGTACGCGCAGCTCATCGCGCGGCGCGTGCGCGAGGCCCGGATCTACTCCGAGGTGATCCCGCACACTGCGAGCATCGAGGAGATCCGCGCCAAGGACCCCGTGGCCCTGGTCCTGTCCGGCGGGCCGTCGAGCGTCTACGCCGACGGCGCCCCGTCGCTCGACCCGGCAGTGTTCGACCTGGGACTGCCGGTGTTCGGCATCTGCTACGGATTCCAGGCCATGGCCCGGGCCCTCGGCGGCGAGGTCGAGCACACCGGCAGTCGCGAGTACGGCCGCACCGACATGACGGTGTCGGGCGGTGCCCTCCACGCCGGCCTGCCCGGACACCACCCCGTGTGGATGAGCCACGGCGACGCCGTGACCCGCGCCCCCGAGGGCTTCACCGTGACCGCCTCCTCCGCCGGCGCGCCCGTCGCGGCCTTCGAGTGCGCCGAGCGTCGCATGGCCGGTGTCCAGTACCACCCCGAGGTGCAGCACTCGCCGCACGGCCAGCAGGTGCTCACCCGCTTCCTCACCGAGGTCGCCGGACTCGAGCCCACGTGGACCGCCTCGGCGATCGCCGACGACCTGGTCGCGGCCGTCCGCGAGCAGATCGGCGACGGCCGTGCGATCTGCGGCCTGTCCGGCGGCGTCGACTCGGCCGTGGCCGCAGCGATCGTCCAGCGCGCCATCGGCGACCGGCTCACCTGCGTGTTCGTGGACCACGGCCTGCTGCGCGCCGGGGAGCGCGAGCAGGTCGAGCACGAGTTCGTGGCCGCCACCGGCGCCCGGCTCATCACGCTCGACGACTCCGAGACCTACCTCGGACACCTCGCCGGGGTCACCGACCCCGAGACCAAGCGCAAGATCATCGGCCGCGAGTTCATCCGCTCCTTCGAGCGGGCCGTGGGCCAGGCGCTCGAGGTGCAGGGCTCCGACGGAGGCTCCGTGGACTTCCTCGTCCAGGGCACCCTGTACCCGGACGTCGTGGAGTCCGGCGGCGGCTCCGGCACCGCCAACATCAAGAGCCATCACAACGTGGGCGGTTTGCCCGACGACCTCGAGTTCACCCTCGTCGAGCCGCTGCGCCTGCTGTTCAAGGACGAGGTCCGCGCCGTGGGCCGCGAGCTCGGCCTGCCCGAGCAGATCGTCGGCCGCCACCCCTTCCCGGGCCCCGGCCTGGCGATCCGCATCATCGGCGCGGTGGACCGCGAGCGCCTCGACACCCTCCGCGCCGCCGACGCGATCGTCCGCGAGGAGATGACCGCCGCGGGGCTGGACGCCACCGTCTGGCAGTGCCCCGTGGTGCTGCTCGCGGACGTGCGCTCCGTGGGCGTCCAGGGCGACGGCCGCACCTACGGCCACCCCATCGTCCTGCGGCCCGTGTCCTCCGAGGACGCCATGACCGCCGACTGGACCCGCATGCCGTACGAGACGCTGGCCCTGATCTCCAACCGGATCACCAACGAGGTGCCCGACGTCAACCGCGTCGTCCTGGACGTGACGAGCAAGCCGCCGGGCACCATCGAGTGGGAGTAGGGCTTCACCCCGCGTAGCGGTGGGGTGAGGGAGGGCGTCGGTCAGCGGCGGACGACCATGAGCAGCCCGACGAGGATGACGACGACGAGACCGGCGGCCCCCATGAGCGTGGTACTGATCGCGGGCGCGCCGACGATCGCCCACACCGCCACGCCCATCGAGAGCAGCCCGGCGATCGCGAGGACCGGCGACCCGGAACGCCCGCGGCGGGCGACCGCGGTCGAGCGGGTGTCCACCGGGGCGGGCGGGGGGGCGAAGGTCGCCGGGCCGACGCCGTAGGGGAGCGGGTCGTCGAGCGGTCGGTCGGCGAAGGTGGGCGACGGGGTGGGGATCTCGTCGAAGGGACGGTGGGCCGGGTCGGTGGTGTGGGTGGGCATGGTCTCTCCCTGATCGGCCGTGGCGGATGTGGTCTCGTCGTCGTCACTCATCGGGTCACCGCCACGCTGCCCACGCCACTACGGACGTCGAGGGTGAGCACCGGGCCGCCGGGGCCGTCCGCGCCGTGGTCGAGCCCGGACGGGCAGTCGACGCTGCCGACCCCGGAGTGACAGGTGACCCGCACGTCGAGGTCGCGGGGCAGGTCGATGTCGATGCTGCCGACGTCGGTGGTGACGGAGTAGTGGCGGTCGCGGTCCAGTCCGAGGCCGCTCAGGTCCACATCGACCGAGCCGACCGTGTGGACCACCGGGGTATCGAGCTGGGCGGGCTCGGTGATCACCACGTCGCGCGAGCCGGAGCCCTCCCAGCCGCCCTCGGGGATGTACGGGTTGACCAGCGAGGCCAGCAGGACGAACCCGGCGAGCGGTCCGGCCACCACGAGCAGGCCGTGACCGCGGCCGGTGACGGCGCCGACGAGCAGCCCGGCGGCCACCACGGCCAGGGCGATCGCCGCGATGGTCGTGGCGGAGAGCCACGTGACGCCGGCGAACTGCGCGAGCCCGATGCACACGGCCACGGCGATGATCGCCAGGCCCAGGGTGATCGTGGTCAGACGCGAGCGCGGATCGGGCTCCGGCGCGTCGCCGGGCTCGGGCAGATCCCACGCGAAGGGCGCGGCGCCGAGCGGGTCCCACGACGGGGGCGGGCGGTGGCCGTACGGGGCGCCGGCCTCGGGACCCGCCGCGGCGGGGGCGCCCGCCTGGCGGGGTCGGGGCCGCACCGAGGACACCTCGGCCCACCCGGCGGGCGGCTCCGGGGTGCGCTTGTGCAGGCCGTACCAGCCGGCGAGCAGCGCCAGGGCCATGAGGGCGCCGGCCCCCACGAAGATCGTCTCGCCGGAGCCGCCGAAGGTGGGGGCGGCGATCACGGCCACCAGGATGAGCACCACCGCCAGGCCCTTGGACCCGGAGGAGCTGCCCTTGCCGAAGAGCGATTCGCCCATCGACACCTCGTCGCCGGCGTCGCGCATGAGGAGCCAGGACAGGGCGTAGAGGAACACGCCGGCCCCGCCCCAGAAGGCGGCCACCACAAAGGCGACGCGGACGAGCACCGGATCGACACCGTAGCGACGACCGATACCGCCGCAGACGCCGGCGATCTTGGAATCGTCCGGGGTCCGGACGGGTCGGCTCCGCCACATGGCGCGGAGGTCGGACTGGAAGTCGGTGCTACTCGTGCTGGACATGACTCCATCGTGTCCGGTGCGCGCCGGTTCCACATCGGGGGCCGACCCTGATTTCCGGACCCCGGGATCTCGGGGTCGGACCCCGATGCGGACCCCGGGTCGGATCTGTGAGCATGGCGGACATGAGTGAGAACGCGACGGACCCGGCCCCGCCCCCCGCGCTGCCGGCGCGGCCGCCGAGTGCGCCGGGCTCCCCGGGCGCGCCGGTGCCGGGGTTCCGGTGGTACCCCACGCTCACCCGCGTCACCGACCGCTCGGTGCTCGGTGGGGTGTGTGCCGGACTCGCCGCGCACCTCGGGGTCAACGTTACGCACGTCCGCCTGGCGATGGCGCTGCTCGCCTCGATCTCCGGGGCGGGCGTGCTGTTCTACGCGGTGCTGTGGGTGCTCACCCCGTCGGCGCCGGCGCGCGAGGTGCCGTCGTCGCCCGAGTCCGCGGAGCGGCGCCGCGGCCTCGCCCTGCTGGTGGTGGGTGTGGCGGGGGCGGTGCTCTCGGTGATGGTGGCGACGGCGACGGCCCTGCACGTCCTCGTCCCCGTGCTCGTCGTGGCCGTGGGCGCCATGCTCGTGTGGCAGCAGTACGACCGCGGCGGCCGGATCGCCCCGCGGTCCTCGTTCGACTGGGCTCGCGTCACGGCCGGCGTGACCCTCGTCGTGGTGGGCCTGGCGGTGGTGGTGCTGGGCCAGGTCGAGCTCGCCGCGCTGCAGTCGTCGATCCTCGCCGTGGCGGCCACGCTCGTGGGGGTGGGCCTGCTCAGCGTGCCGCTCGGTATGCGGCTGTGGCGCTCCCTCGAGGAGGAGCGCGCCGCGCGTATCCGCGAGGCCGAGCGCAGCACCATCGCCTCCCACCTGCACGACTCGGTGCTGCAGACGCTCGCGCTGATCCAGAAGCGCTCCGACGACCCCGCGCAGGTGTCGCGGCTCGCACGTCGCCAGGAGCGCGAGCTGCGCCAGTGGCTCTTCGGCTCCGAGTCCCGTATGTCCTCGGGCGCGGCCACCGTGGCCGGGACCGTGGAGGTGATCGTGGGCGACGTCGAGGACGCCTACGGCCTGCGCGTCGACCAGGTGGTGGTGGGCGGCGACGGCCCCGTCGGCGAGTCGGAGGAGGCCGTGCTGGGCGCTGTCCGTGAGGCCCTGGTCAACGTGGCCAAGCACGCCGGTGTGGAGACGGCCGACGTGTACGTGGAGAACGACGGCGAGGTCCTCAGTGCCTTTGTCCGCGACCGTGGCCGCGGGTTCGATCCCGCGTCCGTGGAGGAGGACCGCCACGGTCTGACCCGGTCGATCCGCCACCGGGTGGAGAGCCGGGGCGGCCGCGTGACCGTGCGCAGTACGCTCGGTCGCGGGACGGAGATCGGGATCGAGATGCCGCTGGAGGAACAGTGACGGACGCTGACGTGGGTGGTCGGGCCTGCCGGGTCTTTCTCGTCGACGACCACGCGGTCTTCCGCAGCGGCGTCCGCGCCGAACTCGGCGACCAGGCGGGCATCGAGATCGTGGGCGAGGCCGGCTCCGTGGCCGAGGCCGTGGCGGGGATCGGCCGGGCCGAGCCCGACGTGGTGCTGCTCGACGTGCACATGCCCGACGGCGGTGGCGTGGCCGTCCTGCGCACCGTGCTCGCCGACGAGGCCGGGCCGACCTTCCTCGCGCTGAGCGTGTCCGACGCCGCCGAGGACGTGATCGCCGTGATCCGCGCCGGCGCCCGCGGCTACGTCACCAAGACCATCTCCGGCGACGAGCTGGCCGACGCCGTGCGCCGCGTGGCCGACGGCGACGCCGTGTTCTCCCCGCGCCTGGCCGGGTTCGTCCTCGACGCCTTCGCCCGCGCCGCCCCCGGCCCGGAGGAGCGCGGCGAGCCCGTGCACGACCCCGAGGTGGACTCGCTCACCCCGCGCGAGAAGGAGGTGCTGCGGCTGCTCGCCCGCGGCTACACCTACAAGGAGATCGCCGAGGAGCTGTTCATCTCGGTCAAGACGGTCGAGACCCACGCCTCCAACGTGCTGCGCAAGACCCAGCAGTCCAACCGCCACGCGCTCACCCGCTGGGCGCAGTCCCGGCACCTCGACTGAGCGCGCTTCCCGGGCCCGCTCCCGCCCCAGGCCCGCTCCCGCCCTGGGCCCGCTCCCGCCCTAGGCCCGCTCCCGCCCTGGGTTGCGCATCCTTTCCAACCTGCTGCTTCGGGGTTGTGCATCATCTGCGGTCCCAAGAGGAAGCGCAACCGGGGAGGATAGACCCATGACCGCCCCGACTGGCCCGACCGACCTGACCGACCTGCCCGTGCTCGTCATCGGCGACTCCTTTGTCGCCGGCTTCGGCGACGAGACCGGCCGCGGCTGGACGGGGCTCCTCGAGGAGCACGCGGCCGGGGACGGCGGGCTGCTCCACGTGACCGAGGTCGGCGTGGGCGGCGACACCTCGGAGATGATCCTCGCGCGGTGGGACGAGATCGACCGGCGGCTGGAGTCGTGGCCGGGGACCGCGGTGATCGCCGAGTTCGGCGTCAACGACGTCATGCTGGTCGACGGCGTCCAGCGGGTCGACGAGGCCGGCACGCTCGCGGCGCTGCGCGGGATGATCGAGCGCGCGCCCGAGGGCCGGTTCCTCGTGGTGGGGCCGCCGCCGATCGCGTGGGACGACGTCCACCAGCGGATCGACCCCGGCGCGGAGATCAACGAGCGGATCGCGGCGCGGTCGTCGGCGATCGGGGCGGCGTGCGCCGGGGCCGGGGTGCCGTTCGTGCCGACGTACGACGCCCTGCTGGCCGACGCGGTGTGGATGAGCGAGGTGGCCGCCCGCGACGGCGCGCATCCCGGCTCGGCCGGCTACGAGCGCTTCGTGGCCGTCGTCGCCGGTCCGGTCCTCGACTGGCTCGGGGGTCTGGGCTGGGCGCACCACGCGGACTAGCGTGGGCCGTGTCGGATCTTCCGACACCAGCAGGGGAGGCAGCCATGACCGAACCACTCACCCCCGCCGAGTCCGGCGACGAGCAGGCCCGGCACGACCACGACGACGCCCTGGCCGACGAATGGGGGCGCGAGTCCTTCCCGGCCAGCGATCCGCCGGCGGACTACTGACGGGCGGGGTCTATCGCGAGCTCTTCATGGCCCGCGTGACCGTGACCGCCGGGTCCGCCTCGAGCTCTGCCACGCGCTCGGACCCCATGGGCAGCAGGGCGATCCGGCCGGCCGAGTCGAAGTGGAACGCCCAGCCGTACGTCTTGGCCAGCGGCGAGGTGCGCAGGCACGGCTGGCCCTTGGAGAAGAACGCCGCGCGCTCGGCCTCGCGGTCGGCCTCCGCGATCTGCTTGCGCTCGCAGTGGACGTCGAAGAGCAGGTCGTCGCTCGTCCACACGTAGTCCCCGCCGGACAGACGCGCGTACTGCAGCTCGGCGACCGACCCCTTGCCGGTCGGGGGCTCCTTCGCGGACTCCGCCCTCGTATCCGCCGAGGGCAGGATCACCGTGTCGGTGTAGTCGGTGGTGTGCGTGGCCATGGCCGCCTCCGTGGGATGGGTGAGCTCGTCGTCGTCACCTCTCACCGCAGTATGTCGAACCGGTCCGACACGGACCGCAGGGCCACCCTTGCACTCAGGTGGTCCGGCACCCATACTTGTCCTGTAGCCCGCTCATTGCGATGAGCGTGGAAGTGAACCCCAGGAGATCCTGCCGGACGGCAGGGCCTGGGGTTCGCGGCATTTCAGTCGACGTCGTGAAGAGTGATGCGGCCGGCGAGGAGGTTCCAGTATTCGGGGTGGCCGAGACGGTGGGCGGCTACGACGCCGCAGCAGACGTCGGGAATCCACAGCGCAGGGTCGGAGGGCCCGGCGGCGTGGTGTAGTCGCAGCGAGGGATCGAGTGCACCTTTGGCCCGGAGGTACGTGACCATCTTCATGTCCCGGGAGTCATCCTTCGCTCCACGAGATTCGGCGGTGGCCCGCGCGACGCCGAGGGCGGAGAGCTCGATCATGACCTTCTGCAGGCACAGTCTGCGGCGTCGTTCCGGGCGCTGTTCCGCATCGCAGCGGACCGCCACGATGTGCTCCACGGGGAGTTCGGCCACTGTGGCGGTAAGGGTGTGTCTTCTGGAGGGGCGCTCATCTCTCCAGTGCACTTTGCGTTGTCCGGGGAGGCGAAGCGATTCCATGCGGCCGCGGAGGGCATCCAGCGCGTTCTCCTCGCAGATCGCTGCAGCGAGGATGTAGGTGCCGGGGTCGCGTCGTGAATCCGATCCGGATTCGTCTATCCATGCACTGAACAACGCGGCTCCCGCGGGTCGGTCATGACGTGGGCTTCTGCTGACCGCCCGTCTCGTGCGCCGCGCTCAACTCACCGCAGTATGTCGAACCGGTCCGACACCGACCGCAGGGCCGCGGCACTGGCGGCGAACTGCTCGCGCTCGGTGGCGTCGAGCTCCAGTTCCACCACGCGCTGCACGCCGGTCCGCCCGATCACGGCGGGGACACCGATGTAGAGGCCGTCCTGCCCGTACTCGCCCCGCAGCAGCGTCGAGACGGGCAGTGAGACCTGCTCGTTGCGCAGCACCGCGCGGGTGATGCGGGCCAGGCCCATGCCGATGCCGTAGCTGGTGGAGCCCTTGGAGTCGATGATCCGGTAGGCGGCGTCGCGGGTCTCGGCGAAGATCTGCGCCAGTCGCTCGCGCTTGGCCGGGTCGCCGTCGAGGTCGCGGCGCAGCGGGACGCCGGAGACGTTGGCGGAGGAGAACACGGGCAGTTCGGTGTCGCCGTGCTCGCCGATGATCGAGGCGTGGACGCTCATCGGGGCGACGTCGTAGAACTCGCCGAGCATGAACCGGAACCGGGCGGAGTCGAGGATCGTGCCGGAGCCGATGACCTGCGCGCTCGGCAGCCCGGAGAAGCGCCAGGTGGCCTGGGTGAGGATGTCGACGGGATTGGTGGCGACGAGCAGGATGCCGTCGAAGCCGGAGTCCATGACCTGTCCGACGATCCCCTCGAAGATCGTCATGTTCCTGCCCACCAGGTCGAGCCGCGTCTCGCCGGGCTTCTGGGCGGCGCCGGCGCAGATGACGACCATCGTGGCGTCCGCGCAGTCGGCGTAGGCGCCCTCGGTGACGAGCGTGGGGGAGGGCGCCCAGACGACGCCGTGGTTGAGGTCCATGACCTCGCCGACGAGCTTGTCGTGGTCGATGTCGATGATCGACAGGTGGTCGGCCAGGCCCTGGTTGACCAGGGCGTATCCGTAGGCGATGCCGACGTCGCCGGCCCCGATGAGCACGATCCGGTTCCCGATGGAGGCCTTCATGGTGGCCAGGGTACGGGCACCGGGTTTCCGTGCGGGTGGAGTGCCGGTGAACTGCCGGTGTGGGGTGGGGGCGGGAGGTGGTGACGACGACGAGGACCCCGTCTCGAACAGGTGTTCTTGCGCGGTGTCGTACCCGTGGTGTTCACTGTTCGGCGTAGTCGAAAATCGGTTCGATTGCAGGCGGGGCGGCGTGTCGCCCGTGACGGGAGGTGCTGGTGATGGTACAGGCGGCCTCTACTGTCGATCCGCGGGCCGAACGCGTCGCGGAGCTGCGCCGGCGCCTGGCCGCGATGCCGGGCGCGGGGCCGTCGGCCGCCTCCGCACCCGCTGCCCCCGCGCCGGTGCCCGGGGTGGCCGTCCCCGCCCCGGTGGCGCCCCTGCTCCCGGGCGGGGTGCTGCCCGCGGGGCGGATCACGGCGGTCGCCGGGGGTGCGACGCTGCGCGTGGGGCTGCTCGCCGCGGCCACCGCGTCCGGGGCGCGCTGCGCGGTGGTGGGCTGGCCGGAGCTCGGGGTGGCGGCTGTGGCCGAGCAGGGCGGGCGGCTGGACTGCCTGGCGCTCGTCCCGGACGCGGGCCCGGACCCGGCGGCGGTGGTCTCGGTGCTGCTCGACGGCCTGGACCTGGTCCTCCTGGGCCCCGGCGTCCCGGCGGTCGCGCCGTCCCGGGCCCGCGTCCTCGCCGGGCGGGTCCGCGCCGCGGGGGCGGTGCTGCTCGTGGGTCCGGACTGGCCCGGTGCGGAACTCGTCCTCACGGGGCGGCACTGCCGCTACGGCGGGCTGGGCGCGGGAGCGGGCAGGCTGGCCTCGGTGTCCACGGTGGTGCGCTGCTCTGGGCGGGCGGCGCCGGCGCGGTCCACGGAGTGGACGGCCTCGGGACGGGCGGTCGCGGGATGAGTGCGCGCGTCATGGCGGTGTGGTGCCCGGACTGGCCGACGGTCGCGGCGGCCCGGGCCGAGGGGCACGGCCTGCACCTGCCGCTCGCCGTCGTCGGCCCGCGGGGCGTCCTCGCGTGCAACGCCGTCGCGCGGGCGGTCGGGGTGCGGCGCGGGCTGCGGCGGCGGGAGGCGCAGTTCCGGTGTCCGGAGCTCGTCGTGGTGCCGGCTGATCCGGCGCGGGACGCCGTGTGGTTCGAGCCCGTGGTGCAGGCGTTGGACGCCGTGGTACCGGGGATCGAGGTGCTGCGGCCCGGGCTGTTCGTGTTCTCCGCGGCCGGCGCCCTGCGTTTCCATGGCGGGGTCGAGCAGGTGGTGACCCGGGTCGTGGACGCGGTCGCCGCGGCCGGGGCGGAGTGCCAGGTGGGGCTGGCCGACGAGCTGCCCACCGCCGTCCTCGGCGCGCGGGCCTCGGCGCTGCTGGAGCCGGGCGGGGACGTCGACTACCTGGCCGGCCTGCCCGTCGGGGCGCTCGTCATGGAACCCGCGCTGGGCGAGGTCGAGGTGCTGGCCGAGCTCGTGGGCCTGCTGCGGCGCCTCGGCGTGCGTACGCTGGGGGACTTCGCCGCCCTCCCCGCGCGGGACGTGGCCACCCGCTTCGGCTCCTCGGGGACGGTGGCGCACCGCATCGCCCGCGCCGTGCCGTGGCGGCCGCCCTCGGTCACGGCCGTTCCCGTCGGCTCGGCGATCGAGCACCGCTGCCCCGAGCCCCTGGAGCGGGTCGACGAGGCGGCGTTCCTCGGCCGCCGCCTGGCGGGGGAGATGCACGCCGCGCTCGCCGCCGCCGGGGTGGCCTGCCTGCGCCTGGCCATCACCGCGCGGGTGGAGGGCGGCGCCGAGGTGAGCCGGGTGTGGCGCTGCTCCTCGCCGCTCACCCCGGAGGGCACCGCGGACCGGCTGCGTTGGCAGCTCGAGGGCTGGCTCACCGGCACGGCGCTCGCCGGTGGTGGGCCCGAGGGGCCCGGGGGCGGGGCGATCACCGCGCTCGTGCTCGAGCCGGTGGAGGTCGTCCCCGCGGGCCACGTGCAGGAGGGGCTGTGGGGCGAGGCCGGGCTGGCCGAGGCGCGGGTCCACCGGGCGCTCGTCAGGGTCCAGGGTCTGCTCGGGCCCGAGTCGGTGCGCGTGCCCGTGGCGGTCGGGGGACGCGGCCCGGCCGAGCGTGTGCGGTCCGTCGCCTACGGGGAGGAGCCGGCCGACCCCGGCACGGAGGGGCCGTGGCCGGGCGCGTTGCCGGCGCCGTCGCCGTCGGTCGTGTGGCCGGGCGCGGCCTACCGTCTGGAGATCCGCGAGTCCGCGGACCCCGGCTCGCGCGTCGTGTCCGGGGTGTCGCTGGCCGGTGGCGTCGTGTTGCGCACCGGCGGCGGGGAGCCCGTCGCCATGGGGGAGCGGGGTCTGCTCACCGGCCGCCCCGCGGTGCTCGAGGTGGGCCGAGAGCGCTGCGCGCTGCTCGGCTGGTCGCGCCCGTGGCCGCTCGACGAGGGGTGGTGGGAGTCGGCGCCGGACGGCGCGCCGCGTCGCCCCCGGGCCCGGATGCAGGTCGTCCCCGAGCGGGCGGCCGCGCTGCTGCTCGGCTGCGTACTCGGGGACGAATCGGGTCGCTGGACGGTCGAGGGGGTTTACGAATGAGCCCCCGCCCGCACCGCCCGGTCGGCCGGCGGGGCCTACTTCTCCACGTCCACCACGACGCGGGTCGGATTCTGCAGGGTGAACACGGTGTACGGGCGGTCCGTGCCCTCGAGGCCGATCACGGCCTGGGCTCGGCCCTCGAACTGCCCGGCAAAGGCGACGCCGGCCACGCCGGTCGCCTCGTCGGCGGAGGCCTCGCCTACCTCCACCTCGGCGGGGCCGCCCTCGGTGGGCAGGGTCTGGCCGTCGATCATCACCTGGAGGAAGGAGTCGCCGCCCACCTCCACCGGGTTCCCGCTGCCCTGCTGGGCGGGGGAGTCCACGTAGTCGACCGTGTAGCCCGGCACGCCCGTACCGGCGAGCTCGAACACCACGCGGTCCCGGTTCTGGTGGCTGCCCACCCGGATGTCGGTCACGACGAGTTCCGCGGGCGTCGGCTGGTCCACGGTCACCGCCTTGGGGGCGGTGTTCGTCTGGTTGCCCGCGGTGGTGTCCTCCGCGGTGGCCTCGTCGGGGTTCAGGGCCCTGGCCAGGGCAGCCGGCGCGGAGCTCGCCGAGGTGGTGTCCCCGCCCGGGGCCCCGGCGTCCTCCGTGGTGTCGGAGCCGCACGCCGCCAGTCCCAGGCCGGCGACGGCGGTGAGGGCGACGGCTGCGGCAAAGCGGCGGTGTCGGTTCAGCATGCCCCCAGTGTAAGTCCCACCAGTCACTGTTGTCCCACAAGGTGGCTACGGTCATGTCACCGTGCGGACCGCCTCGACGGGCGTCGAACCCCCGTATGGGGCACTATGGGGGCGTGCCAGCCTTCGACCCCGCAGCCCACCCCGACTGGTGCTCCGTCCAATCCGCGGACGAGCCGCCGGCCGGCACGGCCGCGCACGAGACGGCGTGGGTGCTGCTGGAGGTCCCCGTCCGCTGGGGCCGCGACATCTTCGACGGCGAGGCGTTGGGCGAGGACCTGTCCGAGCGGCTCAAGGCGCACGCCGCCGCCTGCGGGGTCCGCGTGCTCTTCGTCCGCCGACCGGGTCGCGAGGGCCAACACATCGACCGCCCGCACCTCTTCCTCTGCGACACCCGCCCCGGCCACCGCGGCATCCGGGTGGGCACCGTCGGCGGCGCCTCGGACCTGCTGCAGCTCGACCTCACGCCCGGCACCCCCGTCCCCGGCACCCGGGAGATGGCGGGCCCGCTCGCGCTCGTGTGCACCCACGGCAAGCGGGACCAGTGCTGCGCCGCGCGCGGCCGCCCCGTCGCGGCCGGACTCGAGGCGGCGGTGGGTGAGCGGCTCGCGGCCCTCGACCCCGACGCCGGGGTGTGGGAGTGCTCGCACACCGGCGGCCACCGCTTCGCCCCCGTCCTGCTGCTGCCCGGCACCGGCTACACCTACGGCCCCACCACGGTGGAGCACGCCACGCGGGTCGTCGGGGCGGAGCTGTCGGGCCGGGTCGAGACCGAGCACCTGCGTGGCCGCAGCACGTGGACCCCGGCGGGGCAGGTGGCGGAGGTCGCCGTGCGCGGGACCGGCGTCGAGGCGGGGACCGACGACCTCGT
Organism: Dietzia sp. 179-F 9C3 NHS; assembly: GCF_045369825.1. Classification (NCBI taxonomy): domain Bacteria; kingdom Bacillati; phylum Actinomycetota; class Actinomycetes; order Mycobacteriales; family Dietziaceae; genus Dietzia; species Dietzia sp. 179-F 9C3 NHS. The sequence goes on along the minus strand of NZ_JBIQES010000007.1, from coordinate 211,832 downwards.
CGTCGCCGTCGATCCCGACACCCCGCTCGTCGCCACCGTCACCCACACCGACGGCCGCGCCTGGCGGGTCGAGGCCGGGCAACGGCCCCTGCCGCCGCGGCGCAACAGCTGTCGCAAGCCCCCGACCGACGCCTCGGCGTGGGTCGTGGAGTCACTCACGCAGCTCTGACCCCGCCGCGGTCGGCGCCCCCGACCCCGCCGCGGGCGGTGGCGCACGATGAACTGGTACCACGGGCCCAGTGACTGGTCCGAGCTCGAGCGCATCCTCTCCGGCCGGCCGAACCCACGCGGGCAGGAGCCCCGCGGCCCTGAGCGCCCGCACCCCGGCGACGGTAGCGACGCGCCGGCATGGTCGCGCACCCGAGGTGCGTACACGCCCCCCGACCGCCCCGCGACGCCCGGTGCCGCCGAGCCTGCGGCCGCCCCCCGCGTGCCCTACGCCGAGCTGCACGCCCATACCGCGTTCAGCTTTCTCGACGGCGCCTCCTCTCCCGAGGCGATGGCCGAGACGGCGGCCGGACTGGGGCTCACGGCCCTGGCGATCACCGACCACGACGGGATGTACGGCGTCGTCCGCTTCGCCGAGGCCGCCGCCGAACTGGGCCTGGCCACCGTCTTCGGCGCCGAGCTCTCGCTGCCCGGCGGCGAGCACCTGCTCGTGCTCGCACGCGGGCGGGAGGGCTACCGGCGACTGTCCCGCGCCATCGCCCGCGCCCACCTGCGCGGCGGCGCCAAGGGCGAGCCGCGCTACGAGATCGCCGACCTCGCGGCCGCGGCGCGTGGCGACGACGGCGTCGGTCACTGGCACGTGCTCACCGGCTGCCGCAGGGGACGGGTCCGCCGCGCGCTCGAACGCCACGGCCCCGCCGCCCCCTACGACCTGGCCGCTGCCCGCACCGCGCTCGACTCCCTGGTCGAGCTGTTCGGGGCCGACCGCGTCGCCGTGGAACTCACGTGCCACGGCGTGCCCGAGGACACCGAGCGCATCGAGGCGCTGTACGACCTCGCCGAGGGGGCCGGCCTGCCCGTCGTCGCCACCACCGCCGCACACTGCGCGGGGCCGGAGGACTCCCGGCTCGCCTCCGTCATGGCGGCCCTCGGGGCACGTGCGGCGCTCGAGGCCCACGCCGCGCACCTGCCCGCCGCCGGTGGGGCGCACCTGCGGTCGGGGGAGGAGATGGCCGACCTGTTCGAGCGCTGGCCCGACGCCGTGACCGGCGCCGCACGGCTGGGCGCCGAGTGCGCGTTCGACCTGCGTCTCATCGCCCCCGAGCTGCCGCCGTTCGACGTCCCGGCCGGCCACACCGAGGACACGCGCCTGGCCGAACTCGCCTACGCCGGGGCCGCGCGCCGGTACGGGCCCCGCGAGACCGCGCCACAGGCGTACGCGCAGATCAACCGCGAACTGGGCGTGATCGCCGACCTCGGGTTCCCCGGCTACTTCCTCGTGGTGCACGACATCGTGGACTTCTGCCGCCGCGAGGGCATCCTCTGCCAGGGCCGGGGCTCGGCCGCCAACTCGGCCGTCTGCTACGCCCTCGGGATCACCAACGTCGACCCGGTGGGCGCGCACCTGCTCTTCGAGCGCTTCCTCTCCCCGGAGCGCGACGGGCCGCCCGACATCGACGTGGACATCGAATCCGGGCGTCGCGAGGAGGTGATCCAGTACGTCTACGCCCGCTACGGGCGCGACCACGCCGCGCAGGTCGCCAACGTCATCACCTACCGCGGCCGCTCCGCCGTCCGCGACGTCGCCCGCGCGCTCGGCTACTCCGTGGGCCAGCAGGACGCCTGGTCCAAGAGCGTCGACCGCTGGTCCGGGCTCAAGAACCACGAGCGGGAGGCCACCGAGCACACCCTCCCGCCCGACGTGCTCGCCCTCGCTCGGCAGCTGGTCGGGCTGCCGCGGCACCTGGGCATCCACTCCGGCGGCATGGTGATCTGCGACCGGCCGGTCGGCGACGTCGTGCCGGTCGAGTGGGCGCGTATGCCCGGGCGGACGGTTCTGCAGTGGGACAAGGACGACTGCGCGGCCGTCGGGCTGGTCAAATTCGACCTGCTCGGGCTGGGCATGCTCACCGCGCTGCACCACGCCATCGACCTCGCCGCCGAGCACAAGGACCTCGAGGTGGACCTCGCGCGGCTCGACCTGGCCGACCCCGAGGTGTACGAGATGCTGTGCCGCGGCGACTCCGTGGGCGTGTTCCAGGTGGAGTCCCGCGCCCAGATGGCCACGCTGCCGCGGCTGAAGCCGCGGACGTTCTACGACCTCGTCGTGGAGGTGGCGCTCATCCGCCCCGGCCCCATCCAGGGCGGCTCCGTGCACCCCTACATCCGTAGGAGAAACGGCCGGGAACCGGTGCGGTACGACCATCCGGCGCTCGCGCCCGCGCTGGAACGCACGCTCGGCATCCCGCTGTTCCAGGAGCAGCTCATGCAGATCGCCAAGGACGTCGCCGGGTTCACCGGCGCCGAGGCCGACCAGCTCCGCCGGGCCATGGGGGCCAAACGCTCGCCCGAGCGCATGGCGCGGCTCCGCGAGCGGTTCTTCGCCGGCATGCGCGAGCTCCACGGCATCGGCACCGGCCCGCCCGGCAGCGACGAGGACCCGGCCGTGGGGGAGCGGATCTGGGAGAAGATGTGTGCCTTCGCCAACTACGGCTTCCCCGAATCGCACTCCCAGTCCTTCGCCGCGATCGTCTACTACTCGGCGTGGTTCAAGTGTCACCACCCGGCGATCTTCTGCGCCGCGCTGTTGCGTAGCCAGCCCATGGGCTTCTACTCGCCGCAGTCGCTGGTGGCCGACGCCCGCCGCCACGGCGTCACCGTCCACCGGCCCTGCGTCAACCGCTCCCTCGGCGGCGCCACCTGCGCCAACCGCGGTACCGAGGTGCGGCTCGGGCTGGAGTCGGTGCGGGCGATCGGCGCCGAACTCGCCGCCGCGATCGCCGACGAGCGCGACACCCACGGCCCGTACACCAGCGCCGCAGACCTCGCCGGGCGCACCGGGCTCAGCGTGCGACAGATGGAGGCGCTCGCCACCGCCGGCGCCCTCGACGCGCTCGACACCGGCGGGCGCCGAGCGGCCCTGTGGTCGGCGGCCACCGCGGCCCGCGAGAAGCCCGGCATGCTGCCCGGCCTCAGCCAGGTCTCCGCGCCGGCACTGCCCGGGATGAGCCTGCTCGAGCTCACCTCCGCCGACCTCGCCGCCACCGGCATCAGCCCCGAGGAGTACCCCACCGTCCATGCCCGGCCCTGGCTCGACTCCCGCGGCGTGTGCACCACCGCCGGGCTCGCCCACGTCCCCGACGGCAGTCGCGTCGAGGTCGCGGGCGCCGTCACCCACCGCCAGCGCCCCGCCACCGCCGAGGGTGTGACCTTCCTCAGCCTCGAGGACGAGACCGGCATGACCAACATCGTCTGCTCGGTCGGACTGTGGGCGCGCTACCGACCCGTCGTCTCCGCGTCGCCGGCACTGATCATCCGCGGCACCGTCGAGAACCGCTCCGGCGCCGTGAGCGTGGTGGCCGACAAGGTCGAGCGCCTCCACCTGGGTCTGGCGATCGGCCGCAGCCGTGACTTCCGGTGAGGGGGGCGCGTCGCCGCCCGCAACCGGCTCACCGTCAGCGAAGGCGGCGTAGCTTCGAAGCCATGACGGACGCCGCTTCACTACTCGACGATCTCCGCGCCCGGCTGGACAACGCAGCGGCGGCCACCGGAACCGAGGCCGCCGCGGTCCTCACCGACCCGGACACGATGGAGTCCTATCGCCAGGACTGGGCGCAGGCGCCGAACCCAGGACGGCCGCTCGCCGTGGTGCGGGCGCGCTCGACGCAGGACGTGCAGGAGACCCTGCGGTGGGCGACGGCACACAGCGCCCCGGTGGTCCCGCGCGGCGCGGGCTCGGGACTCTCCGGTGGTGCTACGGCGGTAGAGGGCGGCATCGTGCTGTCCACGGAGCAGATGCGCGACCTCGTCGTCGACCCCGCCACCCGCACCGCCACCGTCGGTCCCGGCCTGCTCAACGCCGAGCTCAAGCGAGCCGTGGCCGAGCACGGGCTGTGGTACCCGCCGGACCCGTCGTCGTTCGAGATGTGCTCGATCGGCGGCAACGTGGCCACAAACGCCGGCGGCCTGTGCTGCGTCAAGTACGGCGTCACCACCGACTACGTGCTCGGGCTCACCGTGGTGCTCGCCGACGGCACGGCGGTCCGCCTGGGCGGGGCGCGCCTCAAGGACACCGCCGGTCTGAGCCTGACCAAGCTCTTCGTGGGCAGCGAGGGCACGCTGGGGGTCGTTACGGAGATCATCGTGCGGCTCATCCCCGCGCAGCCGCCGCGTTCCACCGTCGTGGGCGTGTTCCCCGACGTCGTGGCGTGCAGCGAGGCGGTCCTGTCCGTCACGCGCCGGATCCGGCCGGCGATGCTCGAGTTCATGGACACCGCGTCGATCCGCGCCGTGGAGGCCGACCTGCGGATGGGGCTGGACACGGGCGCGGGCGCGATGCTGCTCGCGCAGTCCGACGCCACCGGCCCCGAGCGCGCCGCCGAGACCGAGCTCATGGCCGAGGCGTTCCGCGCGAACGGAGCGATCGAGGTGTTCGCCACCGAGGACCCCGACGAGGGCGAGATGTTCACCGCCGCCCGCCGTGCGGCGTTCACGAGCCTCGGCAAGCTCGGCACCCTCCTGCTCGAAGACGTGGGCGTGCCGCTGCCCGCGCTGCCGGAGCTGGTGGCGGGGATCGAGCGTATCGCCGCCGAGCGGGACGTGCAGATCGCGCTGGTCGCACACGCCGGCGACGGCAACACGCACCCGATCATCGTGCTGGAGGACGACGACCCGGACCGGGCAGCGCGCGCCCAGCTGGCGTTCGGCGAGGTCATGGACCTGGCGATCGGACTCGGCGGCACGATCACCGGCGAGCACGGGGTGGGCCGGCTCAAGGCGCCGTGGCTGCCCGCCCAGCTCGGCGTCGACGTCATGGAGCTGTCCCGCCGCATCAAGACCGCGCTCGACCCGCAGGGAATCCTCAACCCGGGCGCGGTCCTGTGAGTCCGCGCGGTCGCGGGTGCCCGGTGAGGGAGGATGCGGGCGCCCGGGCCACGAGGTGGTAGACAGAGAGGTGCAATCGGTTCGGGACCGACCCCGCCGCCCACGACCCTGCGGTCGTACGCGTCCGGTCGGCCCCGTCGACCCGCTCCATGCCGGAGCGCGAGAGGGAATCCGGTGAGAATCCGGAACTGTCCCGCAGCGGTATGAGGGAACGACCGCCGTCACCTGAGCACTGGGAAGCCTCCTGGGAAGCGACGGCCAGTAGGAACGGCCCCCGCGGCCCCCGCCCTCGAGTCCGAATACCTGCCGATTGTGCCGGGTGCGCCGCACCCGGCGGTATGCCGCCTCGTGGACCGGGCGCGCGGCCGATCACGACACCGACGACGGACCCGGGCCGCACGCCCGGCCCCACCCCGGCGTCCCCTCGGGGCGCCGGCGCGAGCGGTGACGAGGACCGACCTGCGGACCCGGATAAGGGCGGCATTCCACGCCGAACCGCACACGAAGGACGTCCTCAGTGACACCCACCGACACCACGGCAGCGCACACCGTGCAGCCGTTCACCGCCACCGTCCTCGGCGCGCCCCGCATCGGGCCCGACCGGGAGCTCAAGAAGGCCGTCGAGGCCTACTGGGCCGGCACGCTCGACGCGACCGCACTCGAGGCCGTCGCCGCCGGGCTCCGCCGCGACGACCGCGCCCGCATGACGCGCGCGGGACTCGACTCGGTTCCCACCAACACGTTCTCCTACTACGACCAGATGCTCGACACCGCCGTGCTCCTCGGCGCGCTGCCCGAGCGCGTCGCCTCCGTGGCCGATCCGCTCGACCGCTACTTCGCCGCCGCCCGCGGCACCGCCGACATCAGGCCGCTCGAGATGACCAAGTGGTTCGACACCAACTACCACTACCTCGTGCCGGAGATCGCCGACGGTACCCGCTTCGTGCTGCACCCGGAGAAGGTCCTGGCCGACCTCGCGGAGGCGGTCGCGGAGGGTGTGCCGGCCCGACCTGTCGTGATCGGCCCGGCGACCTTCCTCGCGCTGTCCAAGCCGGCCCCCGGGGCGGACGACCCGTGGGGCCGCCTCGACGAGCTGATCCCGCTGTACCGGGAGTTGCTCGCGCTCCTCCGTGACGGGGGAGCGCAGTGGGTGCAGCTCGACGAGCCGGTGCTCGTCACCGATCTCGACACCGACCGGCTGGAGAAGGTGACCGAGGTCTACGGCGCACTCTCGGCAGGCCGTGACCGGCCCGCGATCTGCGTGGCCACGTATTTCGGCGACGCGGGCCCGGCGCTGGAGGCGCTCGGCGCGACCGAGATCGATGCCGTCGCCGTCGACCTCGTCGCGGGCGGTCCGGGCACGCTCGCGGCGACCACCTCGTTCCATGACCGGCTGGTGCTCGCCGGGGTGGTCGATGGCCGCAACATCTGGCGCACCGACCTCGACACCGCGCTCGGCACGCTGGCCACCACGCTCGGCTCCGCCGGGCACGTGGCGGTGAGCACCTCCTGCTCCACCCTGCACGTCCCCTATTCGCTCGAGCCGGAGACGGGTATGGACCCCGCCATCCGCTCCTGGCTGGCGTTCGCCGCCGAGAAGTTCGCCGAGGTGCGGGTCCTGGCAACCGCGCTGCGGGACGGGCGTGAGTCCGAGGCCACCGCATTCGAGGAATGCCGGGCGGCGCTGGCGGAGCGCAGAAGCGACCCGCGGGTCCGTGACATGAGCCTGCGCGGTCGTGTGGACGCCCTCCGGTCCGCCGGCGCGCACCGCGCCCCCGCCGCCGAGCGTGCGGAGCGGCAGCTGGAACGGCTCGACCTGCCGGCCCTGCCCACTACGACGATAGGGTCCTTCCCCCAGACCCCCGACATCCGTCGAGCCCGCGCCGCCCACCGTGCGGGTCGATTGGACGAGGCCGCCTACACCGAGACCATGCGTGCGGAGATCCGCCGGGTGATCGAGCTGCAGGAGCGTCTGGGCCTGGACGTCCTCGTGCACGGTGAGCCCGAACGCAACGACATGGTGCAGTACTTCGCCGAACTCCTCGACGGGTTCGTCACCACGGCGAACGGCTGGGTCCAGTCCTACGGGAGTCGGTTTGTACGGCCGCCGATCCTCTACGGCGATGTGCGCCGTCCACGCCCGATGACCGTCGAATGGGCCGCGTACGCACAGTCACTCACCGACAAGCCGGTCAAAGGCATGTTGACGGGCCCGGTGACGATCCTGGCGTGGTCGTTCGTCCGCGACGATCTGCCGATCGCCGACGTCTCCGATCAGGTCGCGCTCGCGATCCGCCAGGAGACGGTGGACCTGCAGGGTGCCGGGATCGCGATCGTCCAGGTGGACGAGCCCGCGCTGCGCGAACTCCTCCCGTTGCGGGCGGCCGACCAACCGGCCTACCTCGACTGGGCGGTGCGGTCGTTCCGTCTGGCGACCTCGGGAGTGGCGGACGCGACCCAGATCCACACGCACCTGTGCTACTCGGAGTTCGGCGACGTGATCGACGCCATCGCGGGTCTGGACGCCGACGTCACCTCGATCGAGGCCGCCCGCTCGCACATGGAGATCCTCGGGGACCTCGACGCAGCGGGCTTCGCCAATCAGGTGGGCCCGGGTGTCTACGACATCCACTCACCCCGGGTGCCGAGCGTGGACGAGATCGTGGGTCTGCTCCGCGAGGCGGTGGACGCCATGGATCTCGATCGTCTGTGGGTCAACCCGGACTGCGGACTCAAGACCCGCCGGGATGAGGAGGTCGAGCCGGCGTTGGCGGCGATGGTCGCGGCCACCCGGCAGGTCCGGCAGGAGGCCGCGGCCGACCGGTTCACCGGAGCCGCGCGGTAGGAGAGGGGGTAGATCCGCCTCCGGCGGGTCCCGAGAAGGGGGCGCGGGTCCGACAGGGACCCGCGCCCCTCGGGCGTGAGACACCTCGAGCCGTGAGTTCGGGGAGTGAAATGATAATCTTCAGTTACCCGAAATCCGAGGCCGCGGAGTGCCGCACCGCGGCCGTGACCGCACAGGGAGCACGATGACCTACTCGCTGCCCGATCTCGCCTACGATTACGGGGACCTCGCCCCCGCGATCACGGGCGAGATCATGGAACTCCACCACTCCAAGCACCACGCCGCCTACGTGGCCGGCGCCAACAACGCCACCGAGGCACTCGCGGAGGCCCGCACGAACCGCGATACCGGCAGCCTCCCGGGCCTGGAGCGGGCCCTGGCGTTCCACCTCTCCGGCCACGGTCTGCACTCGCTGTTCTGGCGCAACCTGTCCCCGGACGGTGGGGGCCGGCCCGAGGGCGAACTCGCCGCCGCCGTTGACGAGTTCTTCGGCGACTTCGACGCCTTCCGTGCCGAGCTCAGCGGGGCCACGAGCACCATCCAGGGGTCGGGCTGGGGTGCGCTGTCCTGGGATCCCGTCGGTGCGCGTCTCGTGGTGCACCAGGTCCATGACCACCACGCCAACGCCGCCCTGCTCAGCAGCCCGCTCCTCGTCTTTGACGCCTGGGAGCACGCCTTCTACCTGCAGTACCGCAATGTCAAGGCCGACTACGTGGATCGACTGTGGAATCTGGTGAACTGGGACGACGTCCAGGCCCGCTTCGACGTGGCCCGCGCCGCGACGGTGCCCCTCGACCTGCCCGCGACGGGGGGTGGGCGATGACGGCCAGGGACCGCGACCCGGCCGGCGGCGCGGCCGACGACCTGGCCTGTGACACGGCCGCGAGCTGGGCCGAAGCGATCGATCTGTTCCGCGCCGCGCACCGGGGCGATCAACTGGCGGGGCGCATGATCCTCGACACCACCGGCGATCTCCGGCAGCTCACCGAGATGCTGCTCCAGCTCGTCGAAGTTCACCTGCTGGATGCCGATGACGACGCACTCGCCCGGTTCGTCACCGCGGCGGCCCGGTGCGGCCCACCGCCGCGTTACGGAAGCCGGCCGTTCGCCGGGCACCGCCCGAGGAGGGTCCCGTGACCACCCCCGGACCGATCGAGCGCGAGCACGCGATCAACTGGAACGACATCCCCGACCCGGTGGACAAGACGGTGTGGGACCGGCTCACCACCAACTTCTGGCTCCCGGAGAAGGTGCCGGTGGCCAACGATCTGCCGTCGTGGGGCCAGCTGGACGAGGTGCACCGCGAGCTCACGATCCGTGTCTTCACCGGCCTGACCCTCCTGGACACCGTCCAGGCCACGGTGGGGGCGGTGAGCATGATGGCGGACGCGGCCACTCCCCACGAGGAGGCGGTGTTCACCAATCTGGCGTTCATGGAGTCGGTGCACGCCAAGAGCTACTCGACCATCTTCTCCACTCTGTGTTCCACCCCGGAGATCGAGGCCGCCTTCGCGTGGTCGCTGGAGAACGAGCTCCTCCAGAACAAGGCGCGGATCATCGCCGCCCACTATCGGGAGGAGGATCCGTACCACAAGAAGATCGCCTCCGTCCTGCTGGAGTCGTTCCTGTTCTACTCGGGGTTCTTCCTGCCGTTGCGGTTCGCCTCACGCGGGATCCTCACCAACACGGCGGACATCATCCGGCTCATCATCCGGGACGAGGCGGTACACGGCTACTACATCGGGTACAAGCTGCAACAGATGCAGAGGGGGCTGACCGCCGCCGAGCGCCGGCAGCACGAGGAGTTCGCGCGCGCACTGCTCGACGACCTCTACCGCAACGAGCTCGATTACACCGCCTCTCTCTACGACCCGGTGGGCTGGACCGCGGACGTCATCCCGTTCCTGCGGTACAACGCCAACAAGGCGATGGCGAACATGGGTCTGGAGCCCACCTTCGACGCCGCGGACAGCCGACCCGACCCCGCCGTTCTCGCGGCGATGGACCCGGGGGCGGGGGAGACCCACGACTTCTTCTCGGGCTCGGGCAGTGCCTATGTGATCGGCCGGAAGGAACAGACGTCCGACGACGACTGGGCGTGGTAGCCCCCTCGCGGGGGTGGCGGACCAGACCCTGGCCGCTCGGGCTAGGCTCGGGCGGTCCAACGGGGGACGACGACCACGGGTGAAAGTCCGGTGAGATTCCGGCGCGGTCCCGCCACTGTGAACGACATGATCGTCGTGAGCCAGGGAGCCCTGTCGTCCCCAATCCCTGATCCTGGGGCGCGAGACCCCCGGAGAGGCTCACATCATGAAGACCGTTCTGCTCCGTCGTGCCGGCTCCGCGGCCGTGGTCGTGTCGCTCTGCCTCGTCGCCGCCTGCGGCTCGCCGGTCGAGGACATCACGGCGGCCGGAGACACTTCCGTCGAATACACCGACGTGAACAACTGTGGGGTCACCACCGAATACTCGACCGTCCCCGAGCGGGCGGTCTCTCTGACCTCCAACGCGACCGAGACGATGCTGGAGTTGGGGCTCGAGGACCGGATGGCGGGGACCGCTTACATGCGTGGCCGGGAGATCGCCCCCGCCTACACCGATCAGTACGCGATGGTCCCCGTCCTGTCGAGCGAACAACCCACCAGGGAGCAGTTGCTGGCGGTCGATCCCGACTTCGTCTACTCGGGGTACCCGGACGGCTTCGGTGAGAGGACCGGGCACACCCGCGATCAACTCGCCGAACTGGGTATCGACAGACACCTCAACCCGGAAGGGTGCGCGACCGAGCCGGTGTCCGTCGAGAACATCTTCGCCGAGATCGGCACCATCGGTGGGATCTTCGGCGTGTCTGACAGGGCCGAGGAATCGATCGCGGCGCTGCGGGCGCGGCTTGACGAGGTGCGTGCCGCCGTCCGCGACAAGGAGCCGATCCGCGTCTTTCTCTACGCCTCGGGTACGGACAAGGCGCAGACGACCGGCGGGAACAGCATGGCGACACGACTCATCGAGGCCGCCGGTGGTGAGAACGTCTTCGCCGATGTGCCGGAGCGGTGGATGAGTGTGTCGTGGGAGCAAGTGGCGGAAAGGCGGCCCGATGTGATCCTCGTCCGTGAGGAGGGCACCACCCCGCAGTACCGGTCGCCGTCGGTGGCGAAGAAGATCCGGGATCTCGAATCGGTGCCGGCGATCGCCGGCACCCCCGCGATGACGGCCGGTGCGTTTTCCACCATCACGCTCTCGCAGCTGCAACCGGGTCCGTTCTCGATCGATGGCGTCGAGCACCTCGCGGAGCAGTTCCACGGCGTCGCGACGCGATGATCGGGCGCGGGACTCGTGTGAACGCCGCTGTGGTGGTCGGGGCGGCGATCGCGACGCTGGTCGCGTTGATGATCGTCGGCGTGATGGCGGGTTCGGTGGCGGTCGATGTGGGCACGACCGTCCGGATTCTCGGGCACCGGATCTTCGGCCCGAGGGTGGTGACACCGGACTGGACGCGGGCCCAGGACCTCATCATCGCCGACACGCGGCTGCCCAGGGTTCTGCTCGCGGCGGTGGTCGGCGCCGCACTGTCCCTGGTGGGCACGATGATCCAGGCGGTCGTCCGCAACCCGCTGGCCGGCCCGGGCATCCTGGGGGTGTCCGCCGGGGCGTCAACCGGCGCGGTGGTCGCGTTGCGGTACGGGTCGGTCGAGGGGTGGGGGCCGGCTGTGCTCCCGCTCGCAGCCTTCACCGGCGCCCTCCTGGCTATCGTCACCGTGGTGGGGGTCTCTCGCGGGGCCGGTGCCATGGACCCGGTTCGACTCGTCCTGTCGGGGGTCGCGATCTCGGCGGTCCTCAGTGCGGTGACCTCGCTGCTCGTCCTCACCGCCCCCGATCCGAGTCTGGCAGGCCAGGTGCTGCAGTGGACGCTCGGCGGATTCGGTGGTGCCCGGTGGGGCACCCTGGTGATCCCCGTCGCGGCGCTGGCCGTGGGGGTGATCCTGGTGACCCCGCTGGCACGGAATCTCAACGTCCTGTTGACGGGGGACGAGTCGGCGACGGCGCTCGGCGTGAACGTGCCGCGGCTCCGGGTGATCCTGGTGATACTGTCCGCGATCCTCACCGGCGTGATGGTCGCGGTGAGCGGGGTTATCGGCTTCCTCGGACTCATGGTTCCGCACATGAGCCGCCTCCTCGTAGGCGGCGATCACCGTCGTGTCCTGCCCGTCGCGTTGCTGATCGGGGCGTCGTTCGCTGTCGGCACGGACATGGTGGCCCGCACCGCGGCGCCGCCGGTCGAGATCCCGGTGGGCATCGTCACCGCGCTCGTCGGAGGCCCGTACTTCGTGTGGTTGCTGCGGCGCACGGGTCGGTGGTCGTGATGCTTGTCTTTGACGACGTGTGTGTGCGGACTGCGGAGCGCGTACTGCTTGACGGCGTGTGCCTCGAGGTGGCGGAGAACGAGATCGTCGGCTTGGTGGGTCCCAACGGGTGCGGCAAGTCGACCCTGTTGAGAACGGCGTACCGGGTCCGCCGTCCCGACCGGGGCTCGGTGACGTTGCAGGGCAGGGACGTGTGGCGCGAGCCGGTGTCTTTCGTCGGACGACACATCGGGGTGGTGGCTCAGGCGTTCGCCCTGGACTTCCCGCTTACGGTGGCGGAGGTCGTGATGTTGGGACTCGCGGCGGCCAAGGGGCTGTTCGAGGGGGACGACGAGGAGGACCACGCCCGTGTCCTCGAGTGTCTCCGAGAGGTGGACATGACGGATCGAATCCGCGACGAGTTCGCGACACTCTCGGGCGGAGAGCGGCAACGAACGCTCATCGCCCAGGCGCTGGTGGGAGACCCGGAAATGCTGTTGCTCGATGAGCCGACCAACCACCTGGACCTGCACTACCAGGTGGACCTCATGCGACTGGTGAGACGTCGGGGGGTGACGACGCTGGTCGCATTGCATGATCTGGACCTGGCGGGCCGGTACTGTGACCGGATCGCGATGATGGCGGGCGGCACGATCCGTGCGGTGGGCACGCCCCGCGAGGTCCTCTGTCCGGAGCTGCTCTCGGAGGTCTACGACGTCGACGCGATGGTGCTCGATCACCCGGTCGACGGCTCACCGATGGTGGTTCTCCGATGAGGCGGATGGGTGTGCTCACGCATGTCAGTGGGCACGAGTCGGCACGCCACGTCTACGACCGGACGATCCGGCTGGCGCAGGCCGCCGAGTCGGCCGGTGTCGAGTCCTTCTGGGTGGCCCAGCACCGGTTCGGTGCGCAACGGGGGCATCTGCCCTCGCCGCTCGTCCTCCTCGGCGCGATCGCGCGAGAGACCGGTCGCATCCGTCTGGGAACGGCGTCGATCGCCGCGCCACTGGAGGATCCGCGTCGGTTGGCCGAGGACGTGGCCGTCGTCGACACCCTGTCCGGTGGCCGGATGGAACTGGGCCTGGGGAGCGGGTCGGACCCCGCCGCGTCCGCGCTCTGGGGACTCGACCACGACCGGCGTCACCGGCGCATGTGGGAGGTGGTGGACGAGCTACGGCGACTGTTCGATTCCGGAGACCCGGACGCCGGCACCCGGTTGGTGCCCCCCGTCCCGGGCGTCCCCTCGAGAATGTGGGTCACCGCGGGAAGCGCGGAATCGGTGGCCGCGGCGGCAGAGCGGGGCATCGGGCTCATCGCCGGCCGTGGCAGGGTCGGCGCCGAGGGGCCCGCCGGTGAGGACCGGCGGGCCGCGGGCCTCGTGGACGACTACCGGGCGGCCGGCGGCGTGCGGGTCGCGATCTCGCGACCGGTCATCGCTACGACCGACCCGACGGCTGTGGTGGCCGCGGTCAACCGCCGCGCTCGTGAGGACGGGTCCGATGCGAGCGGGATCGCCATCGGGACCCCGACCGAGATGCGTCAGCGCTTCGACACCGATCCCGGCGTGATGCGCGCCGATCTCGTGCTGATCCACACCCGCCCGGTCGAGATCCCGCTGGCCGTGGAGATGGAGAGTATCCGGCTGCTGGCCGAGGAGGTGGCCGCGCGGCGGTGAGCCCGCGGGCCCCTACCGCGGGCCGCCCTCACCCGATCACCAGGAGCAGATCGCCCCCCTCGACCTGGCGGGGTCCCGGTACCAGAACCCGGTGGACCGCCCCCGCCACAGGGGCGCTGATCGCCGCCTCCATCTTCATGGCCTCGATCGTGCCCACGCGCTCTCCGGCCGCGACCGTGTCCCCCTCGGCCACCTCGAGGGTGACCACACCCCCGAAGGGGGCGGCGACCTGGCCCGGATCCGTGCGGTCGGCCTTCTCCGCGACCGGTGCCGACGATTCGACCGATCGGTCCCGCACGAGGACCGGACGGATCTGCCCGTTGACGACGAGGACGACCGACCGCATGCCCTTGTCGTCGGGCTCCCCGATCGCCTCGAGCCGGATGAGGACCTCCACCCCGTCCTCCAGGGCGACCCGATGCTCCTCACCCTGCCGCAGCCCGTAGAAGAACTGGTTCGCGGAGAGGTGGGAGGTGTCGCCGTAGCGGCGCCGGTGCTCGGCGAACTCGGCCGCGGGGCCGGGGAAGAGCAGGCGGTTGAGTGCGTCTCGCCGGGCTGGGCCGGGGCCGGTGAGGGCGGGGGCGTCCCCGGCGGGGACCTCGTCGACCTCGGGCGGGCCGTCGAGCGGCGCCGAACCCCGGGCCTCCAGCACGACCGACCGTAGCGGCTCCGGCCAACCGCCGGCCGGCGTCCCGAGCTCACCGCGGAGGAATCCCACGACCGACTCGGGCACGTCCACCCGGGCCGGCTCGTCCGCGAACTCCTCCGCGGTGATCCCCGCGCCCACCAGGGCCAGCGCCAGGTCCCCCACGACCTTGGACGACGGCGTGACCTTGACCGGTCTGCCCAGCACCCGGTCGGCTCCGGCGTAGGCGGACTCGACGGCCTCGAAGCGGTCGGCCAACCCCAGCTCCCGGGCCTGGGCCCGCAGGTTGGACAGCTGACCGCCGGGGATCTCGTGCGTGTACACGCGACCGGTCGGGCCCGGGGGAGCCGCCTCGAAGGGGCGATACACGGCGCGCAGGGCCTCCCAGTACGGTTCGAGCGAACACACCGCGTCCAGGTCCAGGCCGGTGTCCTGCTCGGTGTGCGCGAACGCGGCCACGATCGCCGACAGTGGTGGCTGACTGGTGGTCCCGGCCATCGGGGCGCTCGCCCCGTCGACCGCGTCGGCTCCCGCGGCCACGGCGGCCAGGTAGGTGGCGAGCTGGCCGCCCGGCGTGTCGTGGGTGTGTACGTGGATCGGCAGGTCGAACTCGCGGCGAAGCGCCGAGACCAGGGTCGTGGCGGCCTGGGGTCGGAGCAGCCCGGCCATGTCCTTGATCGCCAGGACGTGGGCACCGGTGCCGACGATCCGCTCGGCCAGGCGCAGCCAGTGGTCGAGCGTGTACAGGTCCTCGGCGGGGTCCGAGAGGTCACCCGTGTAGCTCATCGCCACCTCGGCCACGGCGGTGCCGGTCTCCAGCACGGCGTCGATCGCCGGTCGCATGGCCTCGACGTCGTTGAGGGCGTCGAACACCCGGAACACGTCGATGCCCGTCCGCGCGGCCTCGTCGACGAAGGCGCGGGTCACGCTCTCGGGGTACGGGGTGTACCCGACGGCGTTGCGGCCGCGCAACAGCATCTGCAGACACAGGGTGGGCATGGCCGTGCGGAGGCGTTCCAGCCGCTCCCAGGGGTCCTCACCGAGGAACCGCAGCGCCACGTCGTAGGTCGCCCCGCCCCAACACTCCACGCTCCACACCTGTGGAGTGAGTCGGGCGACGTGCCCGGCCACCGCCTCCAGGCCGGAGGTGCGCACGCGCGTGGCGAGCAGCGACTGGTGGGCGTCGCGGAAGGTCGTGTCGGTGACGGCGACGGCGGGCTGCTCGCGCAGGGCTCGGGCGAACCCCGCGGGGCCCAGCTCACGGAGCAGGTCCCGGGACCCGGCCGGCGGATCGGAGTCCCGCAGCACCGCCGGGAGCTCGGGCAGCTTGTCGCGCGGATAGACGGTCGCCGGCCGCTCGCCGTGCGGGCGGTGGACGGTGACGTCGGCGAGGTACTCCAGGAGCCGCCCGGTGCGGTTGCCGCTCACCCGGTCGGCGAGCAGATGGGGGCGTTCGGAGATGAACGACGTGGTGACCCGACCGGCGAGGAAGTCCGGATCGTCCAGGAGCGAGCGGAGGAAACCCAGGTTGGTGGCCACGCCGCGGATCCGGAACTCCGCCAGGGCACGCCGCGCCCGCCGCACCGCGGTGGGCAGGTCCCGCCCCCGGCAGGTGAGCTTGACCAGCATCGAGTCGAAGTGGCCGCTCACCTCCGCCCCGAGGTGGGCGGCCCCGTCGAGCCGGACGCCGCTGCCGCCGGGGGAGCGGTACACGGTGATCCGCCCGGTGTCGGGGCGGAACCCGGCGGAGGGGTCCTCGGTGGTGATGCGGCACTGCAGCGCGGCGCCGCGCAGGGTGATCGACTTCTGGTCCAGGCCCAGGTCGGCGAGCGTCTCCCCGGCCGCCAGCCGCAACTGTGCGGACACCAGGTCGACGTCGGTCACCTCCTCGGTGACGGTGTGCTCGACCTGGATGCGCGGGTTCATCTCGATGAACACATGGCGTCCGGCGGAGTCCACGAGGAACTCGACGGTCCCCGCGCACGTGTAGCCCACGTGACGGGCGAAGGCCACGGCGTCGGCGCAGATCCGGTCCCGCAGCGCGGGGTCGAGGTGCGGGGCCGGGGCGATCTCCACCACCTTCTGGTGGCGGCGCTGCACGGAACAGTCCCGCTCGTAGAGGTGGAGGACCTCTCCCGTGGCGTCGGCGAGGATCTGCACCTCGATGTGCCGGGGGTCCACGACGGCCTGCTCGAGGAAGACCCGCCCGTCGCCGAACGCCACGGCGGCCTCGCGTGAGGCCGCCCCGATCGCCTCCCGCAGCGCCGACGCGTCCGGGCCGGGCTCCTCGACCAGCCGCATTCCGCGCCCGCCGCCCCCGGCGACGGCCTTGACGAACAGTGGGAACGTCATGCTCTGCGCGGCGCGGGTCAGGGTGTCGACGTCCTGGGACGGCGGACTGGAGTCGAGGACCGGTACGCCGGCCTCCCGCGCGGCGGCCACCGAGCGGGATTTGTCCCCGGTGAGGTCCAACACCTCGGGGCGCGGTCCCACGAAGGTGATCCCGGCGCGCTCGCAGGCCCGGGCCAGCCCGGCGTTCTCGGAGAGGAATCCGTATCCCGGGTAGACGGCGTCCGCGCCGGTGGACTCGGCAAGGTCGACGATCGCGTCCACGTCGAGGTAGGCCCGTACCGGGTGACCCCTCTCGCCGATCTGGTAGGCCTCGTCTGCCTTCGACCGGTGCACCGAGTGTCGGTCCTCGTACGGGTAGACGGCGACCGTCGCGGCACCGAGTTCGTAGGCTGCGCGGAAGGCGCGGACGGCGATCTCCCCGCGGTTGGCCACGAGGACCTTCCGGAACCCCGTCGTCTCGGGCGTCACGAGGCCTTCACCTCTCGCTGCGGCACGCCGTCGTAGGCGCTGAGCGGCCGGATGAGGGCGTTGGAGGCGGTCTGCTCCATGATGTGCGCCGTCCAACCCGCGACCCGGGAGGCGACGAACAGCGGCGTGAAGAACTCGACGTCGAATCCGAGGAGGTGATAGGTGGGACCGGACGGGAAGTCGAGGTTGGGCTTGATCCCGGTGCGGGCGTCCATGGCGGCGGCCATGGCGTCATACATCCGCACCCACTTCTCGCCGCCGTGGACGGCCGCCACGTCGCGGAACGCGCGATCCATGGTGGGTACCCGCGAGTCCCCACGCTTGTAGACCCGGTGCCCGAAGCCCATGATCTTCTCCTTGGCCTCGAGCCTGGCCTCCACCCAGTCGGCGGCCCTGGCGGGGTCGCCGATCTCGAGCATGTGGTGCATCACCGCCTCGTTGGCGCCGCCGTGCAGGGGGCCCTTGAGCGCGCCGATCGCGGCGGTGATAGCGCTGTAATAGTCCGAGGTGGTCGAGGTGACGACGCGCGCGGTGAAGGTCGAGGCGTTGAAGGAGTGCTCGGCGTAGAGGATCATCGAGGTGTCGAACGCGCGCACGTCCGCCGCCGCGGCCTCACCGAAACACATGTGGAGGAAGTTCTCGCTGTAGGACCGGGTGTGGTCCGGCGGGATCGGGTCGAGTCCGCGGCGCCGGCGCAGGTCGACGGCGATGACGGTGGGCAGCACGGCCAGCAGGCGCAGGCCGTGCGCCCGCAGGGATCTCGG
Source organism: Dietzia sp. 179-F 9C3 NHS (assembly GCF_045369825.1). Classification (NCBI taxonomy): domain Bacteria; kingdom Bacillati; phylum Actinomycetota; class Actinomycetes; order Mycobacteriales; family Dietziaceae; genus Dietzia; species Dietzia sp. 179-F 9C3 NHS. The sequence goes on along the minus strand of NZ_JBIQES010000007.1, from coordinate 193,687 downwards.
GTCGGTGGCGTCCTCCTCCGGATCGCGGGCGCCGAGCCAACTCACCACCGTCCTCATGACGTCCATCGGGTGTGCCGAGCGCGGCATCTGTGCGACCAGGTCGAGCAGGGCACGGTCGGCACGGCGGGCCGCCCGTTCGCGCTGACTGAACAGGTCGAGTTGGCCGCGGGTGGGCAGCTCGCCGTACCAGAGCAGATAGGCGACCTCCTCGAAGCTGCAGTGCGCGCAGAGGTCCTGCACGGGATAGCCGCGGTAGGTGAGCGAGTTGGTCTCGGGGACGACCTTGGACACGGCAGTGGTGTCGACGACGACGCCGGCCAGTCCCTTACGGATCTCGGTGGCGGACGGTGCGGGAGTGGTCATTGCCAGAACCCCTTGGTGAAGAGTGCGGAATCGAACCGGTTGAACTCGGCGTAGCGGTTCAGCTCGTAGAGCCGCTCGCGGTGCTGCATGCGGTCGAGCCAGCCGGTCTGCGTGCCGGTGGTGGCGATCTCGCGCAGGGCGTCCTCGACGGCGCCCATGGCGATGCGCAGGGTGGTGACGGGGTAGATGACGGCGTCGTAACCGATCTCGGTGAGCGTGTCCGCGCCGACGAGCTCGGACTTGCCGAACTCGGTGAGGTTGGCCAACAGCGGCACGTCGACCGCTGCCCGGAACGCCTCGAACTCGTCCGCGCCGGTGAGGGCTTCGGTGAAGATCATGTCGGCGCCTGCATCGGCGTAGGCCCTTGCCCGGGCGATCGCGGCGTCGAGTCCGTCCGTCGCGCGGGCGTCGGTACGGGCACAGATCACGAAGGCGTCGTCACGCCGCGCGGACACGGCCGCCCCGAGGCGGCGCACCATGTCCTCGATCGGCACGACCGATTTGCCGTCGAGGTGACCGCAACGCTTGGGGTTGACCTGGTCCTCCAGGTGGCAGCCGGCGATCCCTGCGTCCTCGAGCTCGCTGATCGTGCGGGCGGCGCTCATGGGTTCGCCGAACCCGGTGTCGGCGTCCACCAGCACCGGCAGGTCGGTGACGCGCGCGATCTGGCGGCTGCGGTCGGTCACCTCGGTGAGCGTGGTGAGGCCGATGTCCGGCAACGCCAGGTCCGCGGAGAGGACGGCGCCGGAGACGTACACGCCCTCGAATCCGACGTCCTCGACGAGTCGGGCCACCAGCGGGGAGAAGGCACCGGGTAGGCGGCAGATCTCCGGGGCGGCCAGCGCCGTCCGCAGCGCCAACCGCTTCTCGTGGGCCGTGGTGACACTGGAGTAGAGACCGGCCGGCGAGTCGGGTGTGGCGTCGGCGGGGCTCATCAGAACACTCCGCCGGGGATCTGCGGGGCTCGCGTGATCGCCGAATCGGTGAGGACGACGTTGAGCTGGTCCAGCTCGCCCGCCGCGAGGTCCGGGGTGCGCTGGGCGGCGTCGAGGAACCGCTCCTGCTCGGCGTCCGAGACCAGCCCCTCGGCGAGCGTGTGGAACTTGGCGATGTACTGCTCGCGTGCGAAGGGCCGGGCGCCGTAGGGGTGGGCGTCGGCGACACCGATCTCGTCGGTGAGCACGGTGCCGTCGGTCAGGGTGATCTCGGCTCGGCACCCGAAGGCCTTCTCCGCGGGGTCGGTGGAGTGGTAGCGGCGGGTCCACTCCGGGTCCTCCACGGTCGAGATCTTCCGCCAGAGTGCGACGGTCTCCGGTCGCCGGGCCCGCTCCGGGGCGTAGGAGCGCTCGTGGTGCCAGGTGCCGTCCTCCAGCGCTACGGCGAAGATGTACATCACCGAGTGGTCGAGGGTCTCGCGGCTGGCCTGCGGATCGAACTTCTGCGGGTCGTTGGAGCCGGTGCCGATCACCACGTGGGTGTGGTGGCTGGTGTGCAGGACGACCCTCTCGATCGCCGAGAGGTCGCCGATGCGCTCGCGCATGCGGCGGGCCAGGTCGATGGGGGCCTGCGACTGGTACTCGGCGGAGTGCTCCTTGGTGTAGGTGTCGAGGATGCCCCGCTTGGCCTCGCCGGGCTCCGGCAGGGGGACGGTGTACTCGTGCCCGGGCCCCGAGAGCAGGCGCGCGATCACGCCGTCCTCGCCCTCCCAGATCGGCGACGGGGCCCCCTCGCCGCGCATCGCGCGGTCCACGGCCTCGACGGCCATCTTCCCGGCGAAGGCCGGGGCGAACGCCTTCCACGAGGAGATCTCGCCCTTGCGGGACTGTCGGGTGGCGGTGGTGGTGTGCAGGGCCTGGCCGATCGCCTGGTAGACCGTCTCGGTGTCCAGCCCGAGCAGGGTGCCGATTCCCGCGGCGGCCGACGGGCCGAGGTGGGCCACGTGGTCGATCTTGTGCTCGTGCAGGCAGATGCCCTTGACCAGGTCCACCTGGATCTCGTAGCCGGTGGCCAATCCTCGCACGAGGTCGGCGCCGGTGCGCCCGGCGTGCTGGGCCACGGCGAGGATCGGTGGGATGTTGTCGCCCGGGTGCGAGTACTCGGCGGCGAGGAACGTGTCGTGGAAGTCCAGTTCGCGGACGGCGGTGCCGTTGGCCCACGCCGCCCACTCGGGGGAGACGCGTCCGCGGAGACCGAAGACCGTCGCCCCGGCACCACCCCGGCTCACCGGGTGCGCGACGGCCTGAGCGCGCGCGGTGGACGGCGGGCGGCGCAAGACGGAGGCGACGGCGACGGCGGCGTTGTCGATGATCCGGTTGACGATCATCTCCTCGACCTCGTCGGTGACGGCGACGGGGTCGGTGGCCACCTCGGCGATCTTCCAGGCGAGGTGCTCGGTGCGGGGGAACCGGTCGGCGGACGGGCGCGTCCGAATGGTGTGATTGTGCATGATTCGCACCGTATGCACCGGGTGGCCACCCGGTATAGATGCTGCTCATGCGTATTTCTGTGGCATGAAGTGACGATTTCTGCGAATGGTGCGACAGGGTAGGGTCCGGTCATGGCCAAGCACTTCGCGGGCGCGCGGATCCGGCGACTCCGCGCGGAGATCGGCGTGAGCCAGGTGGAACTGGCGCGCCGCCTGGACCTGTCCACGAGCTACCTCAACCAGCTCGAGAACGACCAGCGTCCCCTCACCGTCCCGGTGCTGCTGCGACTCACGTCCACCTTCGACCTGGACGCCGGCTTCTTCTCCGACGACGCCGAGGCGCGACTGGTGGCCGACGTCCGGGCGGCCCTGGCCGACGGCGGCGCCCGCATCGACGCCGGGACCGACGAGTCGGCTGTGGCCGCCGAGCTGGTGGCCCGGTTCCCCGACATCGCGCGACACCTCGTGGCGCTGACCGGACGGCTCGACGGGGCCGCCGCGGAACCGGCCGACGGCGGGGTCGACGGGCAGCGGGCGTACGAGGGGGTTCGGGACTTCTTCTACCGCCGTCGTAACCACATCGCGGAGCTCGACGCCGCCGCCGAGGAGTTGGCCGCCCGCTTCCCCGAGGTGGGCGCGGCGGTCGAGCCGGAACTGCTCCGGTGGATGCGCGAGGAACTGGGGGTGCGGGTCGAGACGGTCCCCGTGGACGAGCCCGGGGAAGGGCACGAGGGCGACCGGGATCGGCCCTCGATCGGCGTCGGGTTCCGCCGCCGCTACGACCGCGAGCGCCGGTGTCTGTCCCTGCCCGCCGACGCCTCGGCGGGTCGCCGCTGCTTCCAGATGGGCATCCAGATCGCGTTCCTGCGCCACGCCGACCTGGTGGACCGGATCGTGGCGTCGGAGACGGGACTGGACGAGGCGACGCGCGCGCTGGTCAGGGTGGGGTTGGCCCAGTATTTCGCGGGTGCCCTGGTCCTGCCGTACGGTCGCTTCCTCGACGAGGCGCGTCGGCGCCGCTACGACGTGGAGCTGCTCGCCCAGCGGTTCGGAGTGGGGTTCGAGACCGTCTGCCACCGCCTGTCCACCCTGCAGCGGCGCGGCGCCCGCGGGGTGCCGTTCCTCTTCCTGCGTACCGACCGCGCGGGCAACATCTCCAAGCGGCAGTCCGCCACCGCGTTCCACTTCTCGCGCTCCGGTGGCAGCTGCCCCCTGTGGGTGGTGCACCGGGCGTTCGAATCGCCGCGACGGGTCGTGCGGCAGGTGGCGGAGATGCCCGACGGGCGCCGGTACCTGTGGATCGCCCGGACCGTCACCGGTCGCTCGCACGGCTTCGGTGCGCCGACGCCGGAGTTCGCGGTGGCGCTGGGATGCGCGATCGAGCACGCCGACCAGCTCGTGTACTCGCGGGGGCTGGACCTGTCGGACCGCGCGGCGGCCACGCCGATCGGGGCCGGTTGCCGCGTCTGCGACCGGCGGGACTGTCTGCAGCGGGCCTTTCCGAGGTCGGGTCGCGACGTGATACCGCCCGAGGACGGGCAGGGCGCCTCGCCGTATGCCTCGGCCTAGCTCGGGACTCGCCGTACGCCTCGGTCGTGCCCGCGGCCGCGCCTCACTCCTCGGCCTGTGGGCGGGCGCGACGGCTCCGGACGTGCGCGGCCGCGCGCCCCACGGCGACGAGGCTCGCGGTGGCACACAGGGTCCATGTGCCCACGAGGGTGAGCGTAAGGGCGGTGTCCGCGGCCTCCCCGGCGGGGGAGGACAGGGAACGACCGAGGAGTCCCGCGCCGAGGGCGAGGGTGCCCACCGGGAAGGTCATCGCCCACCAGCCGGGCGAGAAGGGCATGCGTCGGGCGGCGCCGCGCAGGCAACCGACGGTGGCGTAGGCGGTGAGCGGCACCCCCAGCGCCAGGATCATGACGGCCCCGTACCCGTCGGCGAGGGCGCGCGCCGCCTCGCCCGTCCCGGAGGTGGCGAGGCGGTCCATCCGCAGCGCGATGGACTGCGCGGCGGCGGTGGACTGGCCGACCACGCCGAGGGGGATCCACAACGACGGCAGCAGGGCATCCGGCAGCGCCTCCCGCCGGAGGTGGTGGTGGTAGGCGCGGGCGAAGATCGCCAGGCCCGGCACCAGTGCCAGGAGGAAGCAGCCGACCAGGACCGTGAGCAGCGCGACCTGGGCCCCGCGCCCGGCGAGGTGGTCGACGAGCGTCGCACCGGTGGTGGCGGAGACCATCGGCGGCACCACGGGGAGACCCCACGGCGGCGCGGGAGCGCCGAGCTCGTGTGCGCGCAGCCCCCACACGAAGGATACGGTGGTGTAGACGCCCAACAGGGTGCCGAGGGTCCAGAGCGCCGCGTCCACCGCGATCGCCGCCGAGCCCCACCCCGGGGCCACGAGCGGAACCACCGTGGCGGTGGCGGACCCCATGGCGAGCAGCCCCATCGAGGTGGTCCCCCACGCCGGGGCCTGCGCGTGGTCCCGCAGGGATCCCGACAGGCTCTCCTGTCGGCGGGCACAGCGGACGCCGAAGGCCGTCGACAGCCCCAGCACGAGCACCCAGCCCACGACGAACAGCACGGATGCGGCGGGGAGCGCGCCGGGGATCCGGTCGTGGTGCTGGGCCAGGAGGGTGGAGAGGATTCCGGTGCCCATTACCGAGGGAAACCACGCCGGCCCGGCCGCGGGAAGTGCCGGGCGTGGGGCGGGGCGGACCGGGCGGGTGGCCAGAGCGGTGGACATGTCCACCATGGTCGCGGCGGCACCCGGCGTCCGGTAGGGGGCTCGTCGTGGTGGGGTCACAACCGCGATGTGTGACCGGGGACGGACCGCCTAGAGTGAACCGGGTGAGCGTACCCACCCATCTGCCGGATCTCGCCGCGCTCGACGTCCTGGTGGTGGTGGCGCGGCGGGGCTCGATGGGGTCGGCGGCCGAGGAACTCGGGCTGAGTCAACAGGCGGTGTCGGCACGGGTGCGGTCGGCCGAGACCCTCCTCGGGGTGGCGGTGTTCCGCAGATCCGCCCGCGGAGTGCAGCTCACCGCGGCGGGTCGGAGCGTGGTGACGTGGGCCGACGAACTGCTACGCGCGGCCGCCGAGTTCGACGGCCGGGTGGCCGACCTGCGGGGCGACCCACGAGCGGGCGCCACGATCGCGGCGTCCAACACGGTTCTCGAATGGCTGTTCCCACAGTGGGCCGCCCGGCTGCGTGGCCGGGCACCGGAGGCGCGGATCACCGTGCGGCCGGGCAACTCCGGCGACGTGATCGACGCCGTCCGCCGCGGCGAGGTCGACCTGGGCTTCGTCGAGTCGCCCGGCGTCCCACGGGACCTGGACTCGCTCGACGTGGCGATCGACGAGCTGCTCGTGGTGGTCCCGCCGGCCCACCGGTGGGCGCGGGCCCGCGAGCCGCTGACGGTGCGCGAACTCGCCGCGACCCCTTTGATCGTCCGTGAACCCGGGTCCGGGACCCGGTCCACCTTCGAGGAGGTGCTGCGGGCGCGGGGTCTGGAGCCCGCGGCGCCGCTCATGGAACTCGGGTCCACCGCGAGCGTGACCTCCGTGGTGATCACGGCGGACGCCCCGGCGGTGCTGTCCTCCCTCGCCGTACGCGGGGCCGTCGAGTCCGGTCGCCTCGCGGTGGTCCCCGTGGCCGACGCGTCGTGGCCACGTGTCCTGCGGGCGGTGTGGCTCCGGGGCCGCCGCCCCCGCGGGGTGGCCGCCGACCTGCTCCACGTAGCCACCGCCGACCGCTGACCCCGAAAGCAGCGGAGCGGGAATCAGGCCCGAACCGGGGGTTCACCCCGATGTCGGCCTCCCGGGTGGTCAGCTCGGTGTCGCCGGGCAGATCCGGACGCGCACCGCCGCCGCCACCGGCACTCCGAGGCGGACAGTCTCGTCGCCGATCTCCACCTCGACGATCCCCAGTTCGAGCCGGCGCGCGCGGACGAGCACCGGGGTGTCGGGACGCAACCCGATCTCGCCGAGGTGCCGCAGAACCGTCCCGTCCCGGTCCGACACGCGGGTCACCACGCAGCTCTGGCCCTCCGGGACCTCGTCGAGCGGCACGTCACCGAGGGAGTCGAGGTGGCCGTCGCGGGTGGGGATGGGGTCGCCGTGCGGATCGCGGCGGGGATGCCCGAGGAATGCGTCGAGGGCGTCGACGAACCGGTCGGAGACCACGTGCTCGATCGCGTCCGCCTCCGCGTGGACCTCGTCCCAGTCGTAGTCGAGGCATCGGGAGAGGAAGGTCTCGAGGATCCGGTGGCGTCGCACCATCGCCACTGCGAAACCCCGTCCGGCCTCGGTCAGCTCGACCGGTGCGTACGGCCGGTGTTCGGCCAGGCCGAGGGCGGCGAGCCTGCGCACCCCCTCCGTCACCGACGAGGGCGAGGCGCCCAACCGCTCCGCGATCGCCCCGGGCGTCACCGCCTCTCCTCCCGCCCCGAGGGCGTGGACGGCCATGAGGTAGGCCTGGGTGGTGGGCGTGAGGTCGGCGAGATGCCCGGGGTGGTCGTCCGTCATGCAGCCATTGTCCCCGACCACCGCGCCAGTGCACGCGGGAACAGTCCCCGGCGTGGTGCGAACAACTGGGCCAGGGTGAACATGGCGGCCTGGGCCAGGACCACGACCGGCCCGGGCGGGAGGTCGGCGTAGTAGGCGAGGTAGACGCCGGCCACGCCGCCGATCAGGGCGACGACGACGGCGACGATCATCATCCCGCGCATCGTGTCGGTGAGCAGCTGCGCCGTGGCTCCGGGGATGATGAGCGTGGCCACCACGAGGATCACCCCCACCGACTGGACGCCCGACACCGTCGCGGTGGCCAGGGTCACCAGGAGCACCCCGGTCAGGGCGCGAGTCCGTAAGCCCAGGGCGTGGGCGTGCAGGCGGTCGAACGCCACCAGGACGAGGTCGCGGCGCAGGGCGAGCAGGAGCGCTACGGTGATCGCCGCCACCACGAGCACCTGGACGAGTTCGCGGTCGCCCACGCCCAGCAGGCTGCCGAACAGGATGGTGTGCAGGTCCTGCTGGCTGGGGAACCGCGCGATCAGCACGAGGCCGATCGAGAACAAGGCGGTGAACACGATGCCCATCGCCGCGTCCTCGCGGACGGGGCCGCCCTCCCGTACCACCCCGATCAGGGCCACGGCCACCAGCGCGGCGGCGAGAGCGCCCACCGCGAACGGGATGCCGAGCATCGAGGCGATCACGACCCCGGGAAGGACGGCGTGGGAGACCGCGTCGCCCATGAGCGCCCAGCCCATGTGGACGAGCCAGCAGCTCAGGAGCGCCCCCGCGACTCCGGAGGCCACCACCACGAGCAGGGCACGCCGCATGAATCCGTAGACCATGGGGTCGAGCAGCAGGTCGATCATCGTCCCACCCCCGCGGTGGCGGTCGGGGAGGGGGTGGGGTGGCGTGCACCGAGGAGTGTGGCCAGCATCTCGGGCGTCGTGGTCTCCGCGACGGTGCCGTGGGCGACCAGGCGGCCGTCGAGTAGTGCCACCGAATCGGCCAGGCGTTCCACCGTTCCGAGGTGGTGGGTGGACACGAGGGCGGTGCGGCCTTGCGCCGCGAGCTCGCGGAGGACGTCCACGTAGACCTCCTCGCTGCCGGCGTCCATCCCGTTGAACGGTTCGTCCAGCAACAGCAGGTCGGCCTCCTGGGCCAGGCAACGTGCGAGCAGGACCCGCCGCCGTTGCCCGCCGGACAGCTCGCCGATGCGCCGACGCGAGAGGTCGGCCAGGCCGACGCGCTCGAGGCCCGCGTCGGCCGCAGCGCGGTCCGCCGACGACGGGTGGCGCCACGCGCCGAGGAATGGCCGGCGTCCCTGCATCACCACCTCACGGGCGGTGACGGGGAAGCCCTCGTCGATCCCATCGGACTGACCGACGGTGGCGACCCGGCCCGACTTCAGCGCGGCGCGCACCGGCCGGCCGAGCAACCGGACCCGCCCGGCGGCGGGCCGGAGCAGGCCCAGCAGGGCGAGCAGGAGGGTCGATTTGCCGGACCCGTTGGGGCCGAGCAGCACGGTGACGGTGCCCGCCGGAACGGTGAGGGAGAGATCGTCGAGCGCGCGGACGGAGCCGCGGTCCACGGTGAGTCCCGTGACCTCGACGGCAGCGGTGCCCGTCCCGCTCATCGGGAGGACAGTCCCTCGGTGATCAGGTCGAGGTCGTGCCCGACCAGGTCCACGTACGTCGGCACGTCGCCCTCGGGGCCGGAGAGCGAGTCCACGTAGAGCGTCCCCGCGAGCCGGGCGCCGGTGGCACGGGCCACCTGCTGCATGGCCGAGTCCGAGACCGTGGACTCGCAGAACACCGCGGGGACCCGGCGCTCGCGCACCTCGTCGATCAGGCTCGCGACCTGCTGCGGGGTGCCCTGGGCCTCGGTGTTGACGGCCCACAGGTACAGTTCGTCCAGGCCGACGTCCCGGGCGAGGTACGAGAACGCGCCCTCACACGTCACCAGGGTCCGGTGCGCGGGCGGCAGGGCCTCCACCACGCCGGTGGCGCGGGTGTGGAGGGCGTCGAGCTCGGCGCCGAACTCCTCGGCGCGCTCGGTGTACTCGCGCTCGCCCTCCGGGTCCACCCGCGAGAGCGCCGCTGCGATGTTGTGCAGGTAGGTGCGGCCCGCGATCGGCGACATCCAGGCGTGCGGGTTGGGCTTGCCCTCGTAGTCTCCCGAGCGGATCGGCATGGGTTCGACCCCCTCGGAGGCCACCGCGTGCGCGGCGTCGGAGGAGTCGAGGAAGCGGGAGAGCCAGTCGTCCACGCCGAGGCCGTTGCTGATGAGCAGGTCGGCCCCGGCGACACGCTTGAGATCGCCGGAGGTGGGTTCGTATTCGTGGATGTCCGCGCCGGGGCGGGTGATGGACTCCACCGTCACCCGGTCCCCGCCGATCCGCTGCGCCATGTCGGCCAACACGGTGAAGGTCGTGGCGACGAGCGGCTTGTCCGCCTTCTCCCCGTCCCCGGATCCGGTCGACGAGCAGGCGGCGGTCACGGTGGCAACGATGAGCAGGGGCGCGAGGATTCGCAAACCCACGGCACGAAGTTTCGTCATGCTGAAAACTGTATCGTGCAGATTTTGAAAATCCAATCAGCTGCCCCCCGTGAACCCCTGCTGCCGCCACGCCTCGTAGACGGCCACCGCCGCGGCGTTGGAGAGGTTCATGGAGCGGCGGCCCGGGAGTAGTGGGATGCGCACCCTCGCCGTCACGCGCTCGTCCCACAACACGTCCGAGGCGAGCCCGGTGGGCTCCGGGCCGAAGAGCAGGACGTCGCCGGCGGCGAATCGTACCTGGTGAAGGGCGAGGTCGGCGCCGGCGGTGAAGGCCCACATCCGCGCCGGGAGCAGCGCCGCGAAGGCTGCCTCCAGGTCCGCATGCACCACCACGTGGGCCAGGTCGTGGTAGTCCAGGCCCGCCCGGCGCAGGTGGCGCTCGGACAGGTCGAAGCCCAGTGGGCCGGCCAGGTGCAGTTCGCACCCGGCGCCGGCGGACATGCGGATCGCGTTGCCGGTGTTGGGCGGGATGCAGGGTCGGTCGAACAGCACGCGCACGCCCACTCCCGTCATGGGGGACAGCATGGCAGACCGACCGCCCCCGCACGGCGTGGGATACTGGCGGGCGTGACCGCGATCAAGCTGGACGGCAAGCTCACCCGCGACGAGATCGTCGCCGACCTCACCACGCGCGTCGCCGCGCTCCACGAGAAGGGCGTCACGCCCGGCCTGGCGACCGTGCTGGTCGGCGACGACCCCGGCAGCCACTCCTACGTCACGATGAAGCACAAGGACTGCGAGCAGGTGGGCATCGCCTCGATCCGCCGCGACCTGCCCGCCGACACCACGCAGGAGCAGCTCGAGGCCGTGATCGACGAGCTCAACGCCGACCCCGCGTGCACCGGCTACATCGTGCAGCTGCCGCTGCCGAAACACCTCGACGAGAACGCGATCCTCGAGCGGATCGACCCGGCCAAGGACGCCGACGGGCTGCACCCGGTCAACCTCGGCAAGCTGGTGCTGAACGAACCGGCCCCGCTGCCGTGCACGCCCAACGGCTGCATCCACCTACTGCGGCGTTTCGGCGTGGAGCTGGGCGGGGCGCACGTCGTGGTGATCGGTCGCGGCGTCACGGTGGGCCGCCCGATCGGTCTCATGCTCACGCGCCGCAGCGAGAACTCCACCGTCACCCTGTGCCACACCGGCACCCGGGATCTGGCCGCCGAGACCCGCCGCGCCGACGTGATCGTGGCCGCCGCCGGCGTGCCTCACATGCTCACCGCCGACATGGTGGCCCCCGGGGCGGCCGTGCTCGATGTGGGCGTCTCGCGGCTGGACGGCACGCTGGCCGGCGACGTCCACCCGGACGTCTGGGACGTGGCCGGCGCGGTCTCCCCGAACCCGGGCGGCGTCGGCCCGCTCACCCGGGCCTTTCTGCTCGCCAACGTGGTGGAGCGCGCCGAGCGGCTCGCCGGGATCGCGCGCGCGTGACGCGCCCGGCCCCGGACCGCCCGCAGCGCACCCGGCCCGCCCGGCTGCGGTGGTCGCAGATCCGGGCGCAGTGGCCGCTGGCGATGGTGCTCGGCGGGATAGCGGTCGCGCTGGCCTTCGTCGTGCTGGAACGCTGGCGCCGCGGGGCGTTCGTCGTGGGGATCGTCGCCTTGGCCGCCGCGCTCCTGCGCGGCCTGCTCCCGGAGCACCGGGTGCGCTTGCTGGGGGTGCGCAGCAAGGTCTTCGACGTGGGCTTCTACACGGCCCTCGGCGCGGCGATCCTGTGGCTGGCCACCTCGATCGACGCGCTCGGCACGGCGTAACGGGGCGTCAGCGCAGCCGCAGCGGCCGGCCCGCCCGCACGTGTTCGCGCACGGTGTCGGAGAAGAGCAGCATCGCCATGACGACCAGCGCGGCGAGCGAGAGCACGCTGCCCAGGACGGAGACGAAGGTGACCTCGTCGAGCGCGATCCGTGCCACCGAGCTCACGGCGAGCAGCGTCACGGCCACCCCCACCACGGGCAGCGCCGCGCGGCGGGCCCGCCAGAGCAGCGCACCGCCCGCGACGAGCAGCGCGCCGAGGATCAGTGAAAACGCAGCGACCGCGGCCATCGACGCGTAGGGTGCCACGTCGTCGCCGCCGCTCGCGGTGGCCGTGATCCCGAGCACCGTTGCGAAGCCGGTGGCCATGCCGATGATCCCGAAGCCCACGGCGAGCGCCACCAGGCCCACCACGGCGCCGGGGAGGGTGGGGTGGTCCGGCTCCGTCACGCGCATCCTCTCGTCCGGTCCCGAGCGCCCTGCTCGGCCAGTTCGAGGGTACGGGTGAGCATGGGACCGACCACGTCCGACTCGGTGAGGAAGCCGTCGTGGCCGGCCGGACTGTCGATCACCACCAGCGGGTCCGCCCCGGGAAGCAGGTCGGCGAGCTCGGCCTGCTGACGCAGCGGGTACAGGCGGTCGGTGGTGACCCCGCCGATCACGCACGGCACGGGGCACGACCGCAGCGCCGCCTCGACGCCGCCGCGGTCCAGGCCCACGTCGTGGCGATTGAGCGCGTCGGTGAGTAGGACGTACGTGCAGGCGTCGAAGCGCGAGACGAGCTTGCCCGCCTGGTGGTCCAGGTAGGACTGGACCGCGAATCGGCCGGACAGGGACAGGTCCTCGCCGCGCGGCTCCTCGCCGGGCTGGGGACGGTTGGCGAAGCGCTCGTCGAGCTCCTCCTCGCCCCGATAGGTCAGGTGGGCGATCCGGCGGGCGATGCCCAGCCCGGCCACCGGGGTGCGGCCGGTGCCGTGGTAGCCGCCCTGCTGCCAGTGCGGGTCGGAGGTGACGGCCATGATCTGGGCGGTCTGGATGCCGATCTGGTCGGCCGAGGCCCGGGCGCCGACGGCGAGGACACACGCCGCCCCGACCCGGCCCGGGTACGTGACCATCCACTCCAGCGTCCGCGCCCCGCCCATCGACCCGCCCACGACCGCGGCCCAGCGCTGCACCCCCAGCAGGTCTGCGAGCAGGCGCTCGGCCTCCACCATGTCCCGCACGGACAGGGCCGGGAAGCGGGCGCCCCAGTAGTGGCCGTCGGGGTGCAGTGAACTCGGCCCCGTCGACCCTCTACATCCGCCGAGGACGTTGACGGCGAGGATGCAGTAGCGGTCGGTGTCCAGCGGCAGGCCGGGCCCGACGAGCCCGTTCCACCAGCCCGGCGTGGGGTGCAGCGAGTCCACGGGGCCCACCACGTGCGAGTCCCCGGTGAGCGCGTGCTCCACGAGGACCACGTTGGACCGGTCCTCCGCGATCCGCCCCCACCGTTGGACGGCGAGCGTCACCCCCGGCAGGACCACACCCGAGACCAGGGTGAGGTCACCGAGGGCGACGTGGCCGAGGGTGCCGTCGCCCGGGGGCAACAGCGCGAGCGGATCGGAAGAACTGACCATGCGCGGACGTGGGTCAGGCGATCGCCGAGAAGCCGAGCTCGAGGTCGGCGAGCAGGTCGTCGATGCCCTCGATGCCCACCGACAAGCGGATCGTGGCGGGCGTGACCCCGGCACGGGCGTTGTCCTCCGGCGTGCCCTGCGAATGGGTGGTGGTGGCCGGGTGGCACACCAGCGACCGGACGTCACCGATGTTCACCAGGCACGAGTGCAGCTTGAGGGCGTCGATGAACCGCCAGGCACGGTCGCGGACCTCCTCGTCCGAGGCGCCCTCGGGCGAGGCGAGGTCGAAGGTGACGATCGCGCCCGCGCCCTTGGGGGACAGCCGCTGCTGGGTGGCGTGCCACGGCGAGGACGGCAGGCCGGCGAACTGGACCCCCGCCACGTCGTCGCGCGCCTCGAGCCACTCGGCGATCCGCTGCGCGTTGGACACGTGCCGCTCGACGCGCAGGCTGAGGGTGTCGATGCCCTGGGCCAGTGTCCACGCGTTGAACGGTGAGATCGCCGCACCCGTGTCACGCAGGAGGGTCACCCGGGCCTTGAGCGCCAGCGCCGGCGCCCCCAGGTCGGCGTACACCAGCCCGTGGTACGCGGGGTCCGGGGTGGTGAAGGACGGGAAGACGTCCTGGCCGTCGCGCTGCACGCGCCAGTCGAACGACCCGCCGTCGACCAACACGCCACCGAGTGAGGAGCCGTGACCGCCGAGGTACTTGGTGGCCGAGGCCACCACGACGTCGGCGCCCAACTCCAGCGGACGTATCAGGTAGGGCGTGGCGACCGTGTTGTCCACCACCAGCGGTACCTGGTTGCGGTGCGCCACCTCGGCGATCGCCGGGATGTCGAGGACGTCGTTGAGCGGATTGGAGATGGATTCCGCGTAGAACAGCTTGGTGTTGGGCCGCACCGCCGCCTGCCAGGAGGCCGGATCGTCCGGATCCTCGACGAAGGTCGTCTCGATGCCGTACTTGGGCAGCGTGTGGCGCAGCAGGGCGTCGGTACCGCCGTAGAGGCGGGGGGAGGCCACCACGTGACCGCCGGACTGGGTGATCGCCTGGATGGCGGCGGTTTCCGCCGCCTGGCCGGAGGCGAACAGCAGCGCCGCCACACCGCCCTCGAGGGAGGCGATCCGGTCCTCGACCGCGGCGACGGTCGGGTTGGTGATCCGGGTGTAGATGGGGCCCATCTCGGCCAGGGCGAACCGGTCCGCCGCCTGCTTGGCGTCGGAGAAGACGTACGAGGTGGTCTGGTAGATCGGCAGGTTGCGGGCACCGGTGTCGGAGTCCACCGGCTGCCCGGCGTGGATCTGACGGGTCTCGAACGACCAGTCGGGATTGCTGTTGTCGTACGTCATGGGGGCGGTGCCCCTCCTCTCGTGGAAGGGTCCGCCCGCTCCTCGGAGCGGACCCGCGCTTGCCTGCCGTCGGTCCGACGGTGGCCAGGTCGTCTCCCGGGGCACCCCACCGCGGCGGAGGGTTGCCGTCCAGCGAGCCGGGGCTTGATGCTGGAACTCATGACCTGTCGGCGAGGCTAGCCTAAGCGGACCGCGATGCGCAACGCAGGCGGTGGGTGCCGTCTCCTGGCCTTCCGCCGTCGCCGTGCTCGGTAAGGTGAGAGCCACATCACGATCACTGTCGAGCAGGCGCGGGCCCCACAGGGTCGGCGGGAGGAGATGGGGCCGATGTCCAGGATCAAGGTCGAGGGCAAGGTCGTCGAACTCGACGGCGACGAGATGACCCGCATCATCTGGAAGTTCATCAAGGACGAGCTCATCCACCCCTACCTGGACGTGGACCTGGAGTACTACGACCTGGGCATCGAGAACCGCGACGCCACCGACGACCAGGTCACGGTCGACGCCGCGGAGGCCATCAAGAAGCACGGGGTGGGCGTCAAGTGCGCCACCATCACCCCCGACGAGGCGCGCGTCGCGGAGTTCGGCCTCAAGAAGATGTACCGCTCACCCAACGGCACCATCCGCAACATCCTCGGCGGCACGATCTTCCGCGCGCCCATCATCATCTCCAACGTCCCGCGCCTGGTCCCCGGCTGGACCAAACCGATCATCGTGGGCCGCCACGCCTTCGGCGACCAGTACCGTGCCACCGACTTCACGGTCCCCGGCGCCGGCACCGTCACCATCACGTTCACCCCCGAGGACGGTTCCGAGCCGATCGAGCACGAGGTGGTCCGCCTGCCCGAGGAGGGCGGCGTGGTGATGGGCATGTACAACTTCACCAAGTCCATCGAGGACTTCGCCCGAGCCTCCTTCAACTACGGCCTGCAGCACGACTACCCGGTGTACCTGTCCACCAAGAACACCATCCTCAAGGCCTACGACGGCGCATTCAAGGACATCTTCCAGGACGTGTTCGACCGCGAGTTCAAAGACGATTTCGAGGCCAAGGGGCTGACGTACGAGCACCGCCTCATCGACGACATGGTGGCCTCGTCCATCAAGTGGGAGGGCGGCTACGTCTGGGCGTGCAAGAACTACGACGGCGACGTGCAGTCCGACACCGTCGCGCAGGGCTTCGGCTCGCTGGGCCTCATGACCTCGGTCCTGCTCACCCCGGACGGGAAAGTCTGCGAGGCGGAGGCCGCGCACGGCACGGTGACCCGCCACTTCCGGCAGCACCAGGAGGGTAAGCCCACCTCCACCAACCCGATCGCCTCGATCTTCGCGTGGACCCGCGGACTCGAGCACCGGGGCAAGCTCGACGACACCCCGGAGGTCATCGAGTTCGCCCACCAGCTCGAGGACGTGGTGATCAAGACCGTCGAGGACGGCAAGATGACCAAGGACCTCGCGCTGCTCGTCGGCGAGGACCAGGAGTACCTCACCACAGAGGATTTCCTCGCGGCGCTCGACGAAAACCTGCGTGCGGCCCGCGACTGAGCGGACCCGCCGGTCCCGGCCCCGCCCGTGGGTTAGCGTTCACTCATGGATCAGAATCCCCTCATCGACATCGGTCTGCCGATCGCCCTGGCGATCATCATGGTGGGCATCGGCCTCAGCCTGACCAGGGAGGACTTCGCCGTCCAGGCACGCGCCCCGTGGCCGTCGATCGTGGGGCTCGTCGGTCAGCTCGTCCTGGTCCCGCTCGTCGGCATCGGCGTCGCGATGCTCTTCGACGGCATGACGCCGCTGCTGGCGCTCGGCGTGGTCCTCGTGGCGGCCAGCCCGGGCGGGGCCACGTCCAACCTCATCACGTACCTCGCGCGCGGCAACGTCGCGCTCTCGATCATCCTCACCGCGATCGCCTCGGTCGCGGTGATCCTCACGCTGCCGCTGTGGTTCGACGTCGGCGCCCGCATCATCCCGGGCGCAGCCGAGTTCGAGGTCACCGTGCCGCTCGTGCAGACTTTCGGTCTGCTCCTCGGCGTCATCCTCATCCCGGTGCTGCTCGGCATGATCCTCCGGGCCCGCAAGCCGGCTCTCGCCGACCGGATCGAGCGCTTCGTCGGCCTCGTCGGCGCCGTGGTCCTGGTGTTGCTCATCGTGGGCATCGTCATCGGGCAGCGGGACCGGATCGTGGACCTCGTCGTGGCCGTCGGCCCCGCCGTCATCGTGCTCAATCTCGCCGTCATCCTCCTGGGCGGGTTCGTCGCGTGGGCGTGCCGACTGGGGCGGGCCGAGCAGATCGCGATCGCCGTGGAGTTCAGCATCAAGAACACCACGTTGTCCATGCTCATCGCGTTCACGGTGATCGGGAACGAGGAGGTGGGCCTGGCGGCCGCTGTCTACAGCCTCGTCATGTATCTCACGATGGTCGCGCTCGTCTACGGCGGCCGGCGGCTCATGCGGACCGCCACGTCCTGATCGGGGTGGCGCTGATGAACGACACGTGAACCGGGGCAACGTCTGTCGCGCCTGCTGTTGCGTTCGACCAGATCAGCGGCAGAAGGAGCCTCACGGTGCGTGTTCCCCGTTCGTCCCGGCCTGTCCTCGCCCTCGTGGCCGTGGTGGCGATGCTGCTCGCGGTGGTGGTGCCGGGATGGTTGCCGGGCGCCGGTCCCGGTATGCGTTGGGAGGCTCGCCTACGGTGCGGGGGAGTCCGGCGGCCGGTTCTGGCCGTGGCTCGTGGGCGGCGGCCTGCTCGTCGCTCTCGTCGCACTGGGGGCCGTGATCGCCCTCGTCTCTGCAGGGAAGCGGTGATGGCGTAGCCTGCGTCGGTGACCCCGACCCGCCGCCCCTCGCGCCGGCGAGTGCCCCTCGCCCTGGCCGCGCTCGCGCTCGGAGGGTTCGGGATCGGCGTGACCGAGTTCGCGGCCATGGGGCTGCTCCGCGCCATCGCCGACGACTTCGGACTCACCGAGCCGCAGGCCGGCCACGTCATCTCCGCCTACGCGCTCGGTGTGGTCGTGGGTGCCCCGCTGCTCACCGTGTGGACCTCGCGGTGGCGACGCCGCACCCTGCTGCTGGCACTCATGGGCCTGTTCGCCGTGGGCAACGTCGCGGCGGCGTTCGCGCCGTCGGCCGGACTGCTCGTCGCGGCGCGGTTCGTCGCGGGGATCCCACACGGCGCCTACTTCGGGGTGGCCTCCCTCGTGGCGGCGTCGCTCGCCGGGGCCGGGAAGCAGGCGCGGGCGGTGGCGCTGGTGCTCCTCGGGCTGTCGGTGGCCAACGTCGTGGGTGTGCCGGCAGCCACCTGGCTGGGCGAGGCGGTGGGGTGGCAGGTGGCCTTCCTCGCCGTCGGCGCCGTCGGCCTGGTGACGGTGGCGGCGATCGCGACCCTCGTCCCCGAGCCGCCGGGCTCCGGGGACCCCGTCCGCGCCCGGGAGGAGCTCGGCGCGCTGGCCCGGCCCCAGGTCCTGGCGACTCTGGCCGTGGGGTGCGTCGGCTTCGGCGGCATGTTCGCCGTCTACACGTACATCCAGTGGACCATGGTCGACGTGGCCGGGATCTCCTCGCGGTGGATGCCCGCCGTGCTCGCGCTCTACGGCCTCGGGATGGTGACCGGCAACCTCGCCGGCGGCGTGATCGCCGACCGCGACCTCGACCGCGGCCTCGTCGGCACCACGGTGTTCATGATCGCCGTGCTGGCGCTGTTCTCGGTGGCCGCGCGCAACCCGGTGACCGCGCTGGTGGGGCTGTTCCTCGTGGGAACCACCGGCGCGGCGCTCGTGCCGGGCCTGCAGGCGCGGCTCATGGCAGTGGCCGGGCGGGGGCAGACCCTCGCCGCGGCGCTCAACCACTCCGCGCTCAACGTGGCCAACGCGCTCGGCGCGTGGATTGGCGGCGTGGTGATCGCCGCCGACTTCGGATACACCTCACCCGCGCTCGCAGGAGCCGGCCTGGCCGCGCTCGGGCTCGCGATCCTGGCACCGGCGGCCCGGGCGGCGCGTCAGCAGGCCAGCAGGTAACGACCGCGATTCGGCGGCCACACGACATCCGGGGCGACGCTGCCGCGGGCCTCGAGTTCTCGCCAGCGTGCCAGGGGGCCGAAGGGACGGGTGCGCAGCCGACGGCCGGTATCGGTGACGACGGTGAGCGTGCCGTCCCGCGCCAGGTGGTAGTGCCAGGATCCGTGGGTCTTGAACCGGTGATGCCGCCTGCACAGGCACATGAGATTGTGCTCGGCCGTCGGGCCGCCGCGGCTGGGATCGGTGTGGTCGAAGGGGCGAACATGGTCGACGTCGCAGAACTCCGCCCGCACGCTGCAGCCGGGGTGGCGGCAGGTGCCGTCACGCAACCGGATCCGGCGCTTGAGGTCCTCCGCGATGCGGTACGTGCGTGTCCTGGCGCGACGCTCGGCACGGTTGCCGTGGTCCGCCGCCCCAGGGGTCGGATCGACCGATTCGAGGGTAGCGCCGGTGCAGGCTCCGAGAAGCTGCAGGAGCGCGTCCACCGAGGCCGCGCCGCTCCGGGCGAACACGACCCGGCCGGCCGCGGGGCCCCGACCGGCGATGACGGTGACCTGCGGACGGATGATCGGCGCGCGCCCGGGGCCCCCGTCGGATCCCGGGGTCGAGCACGAGGGGGCCGCCGTGTTGACGGCCAGGTGGACCAGGGCATCGGCCAACCGCTCGCCGCGGCTGGTCCCGGCGTCGGGCTCGCGATCCAGGGCGTCGGCGGCGTCGTGCTCGAGGCGTGCGGCGAGGACGGCCCCCTCCGCGGCGGTGAGGGAGGCGTAGAGGGTGCACATCCCGTCCGGCGCCTCGCGGAGCGACACGAAGCGGTCCCGGACCGCCGCCTTCCGGCGCCGGGCGAGAGCCTCGGCATCGAGTTGTTCGATGACCTCGTCGATGAGCGCGTCCACGGCCGCCCGGCCGGGACGCTCGCCGCGATCGAGCCGGTCCAGGTACTCGGAGACTGCGCGGGCCTGGACCGCCGCGATACGGTCGGAGTCGACCGTCGCGAGACGACGGTGGAAGTCGCGGGCGATGCGCTCGTCCATCCGGCCGGCCTCCATGGCCTCCAGCACGGCGGGTAGGCGTCGGACCAGGTCGAGCGAGAAGGCCAGGAACGACTGGGCGCGGCCCACGTTGATGACCAGAGCCTCGGCGAGATCCGCGCGCGCCCGGTCCCACGCGTCCACATGGGACCACGCGGGTCCGGTCCGATCGTCCGCCCCGTCCTCGCGCGCGGCGAAAATCGTGTGCGCGAGGCGGATGCGGCGGGCGCAGGCGCGGCACTCGTCGGCGAACGCGGCACCAGCGGCGGCCATGGCCTCCGCCACCGCCACCGTCTCGCCGGCACCCCGCTCGGCCTCCACGTTCCCGTTCATGTGTTCGAGTAGATCACATGGGTCCGACAGGATGGGTCCGTGCAGTTCAGGGGCCGTCGACCGCCGTGGGAGAGTGTCGGTGCCAGGCCGACCTACGCCACCGTGTTGAGGCGGTCGGGGTGAGCCCTCGACGCTCGCTGCGGATCCGCCGAGGGATTGCGCGCCGGCGGCGGGCAGGGTGGGGAGAGGAGGGAGGTGACGACGAGGCCCGCCCATACGGAGACCAGGACGCGTGCGGCCCCGCCGCCATCGGGCTGTCGGCGGGAATGTCATGGCAATGGATGGAGTCAATCATCGGATGGGGCGGCTGGCTACCCTGGTCGGCGTGAGTCTCACCATTGCTTCGGTCAACGTCAACGGCATCCGCGCCGCGGTTCGCGAGCGCCATGAGCTCAATCGGGGCCTGTTGCCCTGGTTGGATTCGTCGGGGGTGGACGTGGTGGCGATGCAGGAGGTGCGTGCCACGGAGGAGCAGGCGCGCAAGGCGCTCGAGCCTGCGTTGGCGGACGGGTGGAACCTGGTGATCGCGGACTCGGAGTTCAAGGGTCGGGCGGGGGTGGCGTTGTTGTCGCGCGCCGAGCCGCGAGAGGTTCGGATCGGGCATGACGACGACGAGTTCGCCGCCTCCGGCCGGTACATCGAGGCCGAGTTCGACGGTCCCGCGTCCGGCGAGACGGTGACCATCGCCAGTCTGTACCTGCCGTCCGGTTCGGCGGGTACGCCGAAGCAGGACGAGAAGGAGCGTTTCCTGGTGACCTTCCGGCGGTTCCTCGACCTGCGGGCCGAGGCAGTCGCGGCGAGGGACGGTCACGAGATGGTGGTGTGCGGGGACTGGAACATCGCGCATCGCGAAGAGGATCTGAAGAACCACAAGGGCAATCACAAGACCTCCGGTTTCCTACCGCACGAGCGGGAGTGGATGTCAGGGGTCTTCGCGGACGGGTCGGGGTGGACCGACATCGTGCGGCATCGTCGCCCCGACGAGGTGGGGCCCTACTCGTGGTGGTCGCAGCGCGGGAAGGCCTTCGACAACGACGCGGGCTGGCGCATCGACTACCACGTGGTGACCGACGGCCTGGTCGACCGCGCGGTGGCCGACCGGGTGGACCGTGCGGGCGCCTATGATCAGCGCTGGTCGGACCATGCGCCAGTGGTCGTGACCTACGAGTGAGAGGGTCCATACCCGTGACCGGGATGGTGACTTTCGGGGATCGGGTGGACGGCGCGAGTCGTCACTCCACAGCGCCGGCGGCACCCTGAGGTGAGCGCGAACTCGGTTCGGTGCAGACGTGTCGAGCGGAATGACCTTGAGGACTGAGGGCTGCACGTGTTCCGGACGTTCACGAGGCCAGCCCACCACAGCATGGTGCTCACGGAGGTGCGGTTCCGGGTGCGTGACATGATGATGGTCATGCCCGAGACCTCCGCGAAGATCACCCCGGCAGAGTCGAAGCGCCAGCGCGTTCTGTCCGGTATCCAGCCCACCGCAGACTCTTACCACCTCGGTAACTACCTGGGCGCGGTGCGGCAGTGGGTGGAGCTGCAGGAGGAGTACGACGCCTACTACTTCATCCCCGACCTGCACGCGATCACCGTCCAGCAGGACCCCAAGGAGCTGCGCGAGCGCGTCTTCCGCGGCTGCGCGCAGTTGCTCGCGCTGGGCGTGGACCCGCAGCGGTCGGTGCTCTTCGTACAGTCGCACGTGCCCGAGCACGCCGAGCTGGCGTGGGTGCTGGGCTGCCTCACCGGTTACGGCGAGGCCGCGCGGATGACCCAGTTCAAGGACAAGTCGTCCAGGCAGGGTACGGACAACACGACCGTCGGCCTGTTCACCTACCCGGTCCTCATGGCCGCCGACATCCTGCTCTACCGCCCGCACCTCGTGCCCGTGGGCGAGGACCAGCGCCAGCACCTCGAGCTGACCCGAGACCTCGCGATGCGGTTCAACTCGCGCTACAAGAAGACCTTCGTGGTGCCCGAGGGCAAGATCCTCGAGGGCTCGGCCAAGATCTACGACCTGCAGGATCCCACGGCCAAGATGAGCAAGTCGGGCCAGAACCCCAAGGGGATCGTCAACCTCCTCGACGACCCCAAGGTCTCCGCCAAGCGCATCCGTAGCGCCGTCACCGACTCCGGCGGCGACATCCGCTACGACCGCGAGATGAAGCCCGGCGTGTCCAACCTGCTCGTCATCCAGTCGGCGTTCACCGGCCGTCCGGTCGCCGACATCGTGGCCGACTACCAGGCCGCCGGCGCGCAGTACGGGGCGCTCAAGACCGACACCGCCGACGCGCTCGAGGCGTTCGTCACCCCGCTAAGGGGCCGCTTCGACGAGTTCATGTCCGACCGCGCCGAGCTCGAACGCATCCTCGCCGACGGCGCCGAGCGCGCCCGCGCCGTGGCCGGGCCCGTGCTCTCGCAGGTCTACGAGACCGTCGGCTTCACCGCGCCCCGTCGGGGCTGAGCGCCCCGGCTCGGCTACCTCGTTCGTCGGCTGGGGGGTGTAGGGCTCCCGTGAGGTGTCGCCGACGTGATCGAACATCGGCGGGCCGGCGGTGAAGGCGAACCTGGTCACGTGGATCTCGTCCTCGCCTGTGTTCAGATGGAAGCTCTCCAGTCCGGCCTCCGGATCGCCGGTACAGCGGAGGCTGGGATGGTCGATGTAGTGGTGGTGCGCCCAGTTGTTCCCGCCGTTGTACATCCCCTCGGTGGGGCTGGCGACGGGGACGAGGTTCGTCCCGGTGAAATGGAACACCCGGAACTCGCTGTGGCGGTCCGACTCGTGTGACCACACGACCAGCATCGGTGAGCCGTCGCCGGCCAGGTTGTAGGCGCCGTAGAACGCTGCGTGCAGCACCTCGTCGAGGGCCCCGGCTCGCGGTCCTAGTGGGAAGTTTCCCCTTGGCTGCGTCTGCAGTCGTCCCTCGATCCATTCGCCGTCGACCACGGTGGAGATCCGCAGCTCCGGTCCGCCCTCGGCGCTGAGGGCGATGGGTTCGGCGGTGCCGTCGCCGTCGAGATCCACCCAGCCGACGGTCTCACAGGCGTTGCGATAAGACGTGTCGGTCCACTTCGGTTCGCACGGATCACCCTCGCCCCGCGGCAGGGCGGAGGCGGACTCCTGCGGCGCGTCGCCGGCGTCCTCGTCGCCGGGATCGGCGTCGGCCGAGCAGGCGGTCAGGGGCAGCGGTAGCACTGCCAGGGCGGCGAGTGCAGCACGTGTGCGACCACCCCTCATGTGCTGGACTCGATCATCATCGGACCCCCTGGACATTGGAGTATGGCGATTCGTTCACCATAGGGCGTCCGCGCGGGTCGGACAGGGCTTCCGGCGTTCCGGGCAGGTCAGGCCTCGCGGGTGCCCTGCTGGAACGTCTGCCGCCAGTCCCCGCCCGAGCGGACCCACACGGAGCTGCGCAGGATCGTTCCGTCGGCGCCGGTCTCGCGCCACACCAGCAGCACCACGTCCGTGGTGAGTTCGCGGGCCTCGATCAGCTCGAAGCCGGCCTTCTCCGGGGCCGCATCTCCAACCGCCGCGAGCCGGTCGTCCCGCGACCACACCTCACCGCGCGCGCAGACGTGGCGCCACTCCGGGTGCAGGAGGGACTCGAGCGCCGCGCGGTCGGTGCGGACGGCGTCGGTGAGCAGGGAACGCTCGAGGTCGATGACGAGGTCCACGGACGCCCCGTCGGCGCGCGGGGAGTCGCCCGGCGGGCCGAAGTCGCGGACCTCGTCGTCGTCCATCGAGAACAGATCCGGCTCCGCGGCGGGGGGAGCCGCCGCGGAGCGCGCCGAGCCGTCGGCGGTCGGGGGAGCGGCCGGGTCCTCGCCCGCACCCACGGCCGTCGCGCCGGGGAAGCCGGGGCCGGGCCGCGGGGCGCCCTTCGAGGCATGCGCCTGGGCGGCGCCGTTGGCCAGGGCGTCGGCCTTCTCGTTGAGCTCGTGGCCGGCGTGGCCCTTGACCCACTCGAAGGTGACGCTGCGGCCGCGCATCGCCTCGTCGAGGGCCTTCATGATCTCCACGTTGAGCACGGGTTTGCCGTCGCGCTTCTTCCAGCCCTTGCGCTTCCAGCCCGGCATCCATTTGGTGATCGAGTTGATCACGTACTGAGAGTCGCACAGCACGTGCAGCGGCTCGTCCGAGTGCGCGGTCTGGCGCAGCAGGTCGAGCACGGCGGTGAGCTCGCCCTGGTTGTTGGTGCCCCGCGACCAGCCGCCGCAGCGCCAGCGCTCGGCGTCGATGTACCAGGCCCAGCCGGCGGGGCCGGGGTTACCGAGGGCGGATCCGTCTGCGGCGGCGATGATCGTCACGGGGACAGATCCTGCCATCAGCGGGCGTCCGAGTGGCCCTCCGGTCCGCAGTCGGGCTCGGGAAGGGCGCCGTCGCCGACGGACTCCCCGCTCGTCACGGACTGGTCGCGCTTCGCCGCCCGAGCGGCCTCCTGCATCTCGATGCCGTCGCTCACGAAGTCGCCGACCTCGCGGGCGATGGCGCCGATCGCGTCGGTGATGATCACCGCGACGCGCCCGACCAGCGCGGCGCCGGACTGCACGCCCTCCTGGATCTGGTCCTTGCGGCGCTCGAACTCGCTCATGACTTCCCCCTTCGGAACCGTCGGTTCAGACGGTACCCGGCTCAGGCGGCCGCGGTCTCCCGGTGCCGTTCGATGATCATCGCCGGGGCGTCGTCCTCCGTGGGCGGCAGCGGCAGCGCGAGGCGGAACATCTTGACCCACACCGACGCGACCTGCTTCCACAGCGGGCCGGTCGTGTACGGCAGCCCGTAGCGCTCGCAGATGTCGCGCACCTCCTCGGCGATCTCCGGGTACCGGTGCGCGGGCAGGTCGGGGAACAGGTGGTGCTCGATCTGGTGCGAGAGGTTGCCGGTGGCCAGGTGCATGAGCGGGCCGCCGGAGATATTGGCCGAGCCGAGCATCTGCCGCACGTACCACTCGCCGCGGGTCTCCTCGGCGGTCTCCTCTTGCGTGAAGACCTGCGCGCCGGAAGGGAAGTGACCGCAGAAGATCACCGAGAACGCCCAGACGTTTCGGACCAGGTTAGCGGTGAGATTGCCGGCGAAGGTCAGCGGGAACAGCGGCCCGGTGAGCGCCGGGTGCACGATGTAGTCCTTGGTCACCTGGCGGCGGACCTTGTGCCACCAGCCGGCCACGAGACCCTTGACATCGGACCACTTGCGCTTGCCCTTGAGTACGTTCTCGTATTCGAGGTCGTGCAGCATGACGCCCCACTCGAACAACATCATCAATGCGAACGCGTACAGCGGGTTGCCCAGGCGCAGCGGGTTCCACGGTTGCTCGTACTCCATTCGCAGGATGCCGTAGCCGATGTCCCGGTCCATGTCGAGGATGTTGGTGTACGTGTGGTGCATGTAGTTGTGCGAGTGCCGCCACTGGTCGGACGGGCACACGTTGTCCCACTCGAAGCTCGACGAGTGCAGCATGTCGTCGCGCATCCAGTCGTACTGGCCGTGCATGACGTTGTGGCCGATCTCCATGTTGTCGAGGATCTTGGACACGCTCAGCGCGGCGGTTCCGGCGATCCACGCGGGAGGCAGGAAGCCCACGAACATCAGGGCCCGGCCGGCCAGCTCGAGCCGGCGCTGGGTACGCACGACGCCGAGGATGTAGTCGCGGTCGGCGGTGCCGAGGCCGGCCACGACGCGGTCGCGGATCGCGTCGAGCTCGCGGCCGATCGCCTCGACGGACTCGGCGGACAGGACCACCGGCTCGCGGGTGGCGGCGGGCGTGTCGGTGCGGGTGGTGGGGAGGTTCCGGATGAGGGTCATGATGGACTCCTTGACGGGTCTAGTGGGCAGGGTCAGATTTCGATCTCGACGTCGCCGACGGGCGCGGAGACGCAGATCTGGACGCGGCAGCCGGGTTCGGCGTCGACCTCGCCGGTGCGCAGGTCGCGCGTGGCGCCGGAGACACGGACGGCGGTGCAGGTGTGGCAGATACCCATCCGGCAGCCGTGGGCGGGGGACAGGCCGGCGGCCTCGGCTCCCTCGAGGAGAGTGGTGCCCGCGTTGTGCGCGGTCACGCCGCTGGTCAGGTGGGTGACGGTGCCGCCGTCGCCGTCCGGAACGGGGCCGGTGCCGGCGGAGAACCGCTCGCGGTGCACGTCGGCGTAGCGCTCGGCGCCGAGGACCGACTCGAGCCCGACGGCGAGGCCTTCCGGTCCGCACAGGTAGATCTGTGCCCCGGCGTGCCAGGGCGCCACCTGCTCGAGGTGCTCGCGGGTGAGGTGACCCTCCTCGGCGGTTCCGATCATGCGCAGCGCCACGCCGGCCGGCGCGAGCTCACGCAGGCGGTCCGAGAAGGGGACGTCGGCGACGCTACGGGCGTAGTGGATCCAGGCGACGCGGCCGGGCCCGCCGGGCCCGCAGTGGCCCTCGCCGGCGAGCGTCGAGGCGATCGCGAGCATCGGGGTGATCCCGCTGCCGCCGCTGACGAGCAGGACGTCCGCCGGCCGCGCGTCCGGCAGTGCGATCTCGCCGACCGTCGCGCCCAGGAGCAGGCGCATCCCGGGGGCGGCGGAGCGCCACAGGAACTCCGAGACCGCGCCGCCGGGGTGTCGGCGCACGGCGATCGTGGCCAGCCCGTCGGCCCGGGCCGCGGAGTCGACGGGGGAGTAGTGACGGCGATGGACCACGCCGTCGATCACCACGCCGATCCCGAGCGCGCCACCCGGGGCGGGGCGCTCGACCCCCGCGGGCAGGCGCAGGGTGAGGACGGTGACGTCGGTGACGGGCCGGTCGACGGCCACAACGGTGGCGCCGGTCGGGTCGTCGGGCAGGGTCACGCCGAGCGAGCGCGCGTAGTGCTCGGGGGCGTGCGGGGTGAGCAGGGTTCGGGTGAGACCTCGCGAGAAGAGGCTGCTCAGGGACGGTGCGGTCATGGTGGACCTCCGTGAGGAGTGTGGGTCGGCGTGGCCCTCCGCTACGGCGTGCGGCTCGCCCGGGTGGCTCGCCCGGGCGGCGCGTCCGTCCGGGGCCACCGGACGAGTTTGAGTGTACAGATGTTCTCTCAAATGGCCAGAGCGAATTTCCGCCGGGCGCGGCGCTGAGGGCGTTTCCGCGTCTCGACGTGCACATATAGCGAGAATCGTCTACGGTACAGAGTGTGACATCAGCGGGAAGTCGGGCCGAGCAGAAGCGGCACACACGTTCACTCATCGTGGCCGCCGGCCGCGAGGCGGTGGCGGCGCGCGGCTTCGCCGGGCTCGTGGTCCGCGAGATCGCACGCGAAGCCGGGATCGTCCCCACGGCCTTCTACCGCCACTTCGACTCGCTCGACGCCCTGGCCACCGAACTCGCCGCGGGCTCGGCCGCCGAACTGGCCCGGCTCGTGGACGCGCTCGTCGGCGCCCCAGCGGCGGCCCCGGCCGCCGACTGGCCGCCCCTCGTCGCCGACGCGGCCACCGCCGCACCGCAGACCTGGACCGTCCTCGCGCGCGGGCTCGTCGCCACCGCGCACCCCGACCACGCGACACTCTCGGACGCCGTGGACACCGCCCGCCGCCGCGTCGGGATCACCCTCGGGCGGCTCGAGGCGCTCTCCGGGGCGAGCGGCGACGCCGTCGACGTGGCGGCCGACCTCGTCGTCGTCGATCTCCTCCGGCTTGCCCTCGACGTGGCCTCGGGGCGCGACGCCCGGGCGGCCACCGACGAGTCGAGCCGCAGGCTTCGTGTGATCCTCGCGGGGGCGGGCGCCGGCTAGCGGCGCGAACGGGCCCCCAGGACGCCGCCGGCCACCACCACCAGCCCCGCCGCCCCTACGGCCAGCCACGGGGCCACCCGGTCGAGGAGCGGGCCGTCGGCCAGCGCGGACTCTCCCTGTGCGGACACCCCGCCCGGCCCGGTGGCCAGCTGCTCGGTGGTGTCGGTCGTCGTGGCGGGGCCGTCCACGAGCCGGGCCACGGGCTCCGAGTCGCCGGCCCCGAACGCCGCGTCGAGCAGCAGTCCCGCCTGCTCCCACGGAGCCTTCGGCACGCGCGTCCCGTCGAGCAGCACCGCGGCCAGGCGGCGACCGTCGCGCTCGGCCGCGCCGATGAACGTGTGGCGGGCGTCGTCCGTGAAGCCGGTCTTGCCGCCGATCGCGCCCTCGTAGTTGTGCAGCAACTGGTTGTCGTTACCCACGACGAACCCGGGGTTGACCAGGGTGCCGTCGGGGAGCGTCGTGGGGCCGGCGTACGGCGGGGCGTTCGCCGGATCCGGCGGCCCCGCGCCCTCGCCCGCCGGGTAGCCGGGGAAACCCCACATCGGAGTGGCGACGATCCGCGCGAACTCCGGCCGCGTCATGGCGTCGCGGAAGATCAGCGCCATGTCGTACGCGGAGGTCATCATGCCCGGACCGTCGAGGCCGCTCACCGTGGCGACGTACGTGTCGGCGCAGCCGAGATCCGCGGCGTAGGCGTTCATCGCCTCGGCCGTCTCCTCGAGGCCGCCCATGCGGTTGGCGAGCACCGCCGCGGCGTCGTTGCCCGATGCCATGAGGAGCCCGTGCAGCAGGCGGTCGATCGAGTACTTCCCGCCCGGGCCCACGCCCACCAGGCTTCCCTCGGAGCCCTCGAGGTCGGCGTCGGTGACGGTGATGATCTCGTCAGGGTCCATCCGGTCGAGCACCACCGACGCGAGCAGCGTCTTGATCAGGCTCGCCGGGCGGTAGCGGCCGTGCGCGTCCTTCGCCGCCACCACCTCGCCCGAGTCCAGGTCCGAGACGATCCACGCGCTCGCCGTGACGTCGCGGGGCACCTCGAAGCCGTCTGTCGCGGCCACCTCGCAGCCGGCCAGGTCGGCGCCCCCCGCCGGGGTCTCGGGAACCGGGGGAGGAGTGGGCGCCTTCTGCCCGGGCTTCGGCACCTCCGACTCGTCCACCGGCGCCGGCGGGGCGGTCCGGTACGGGCACCCGTCGAGATCGCGGGGAGTGTCGAAGTACTCGGCCGACGTCGTCGACGGCAACACCGCCGGCGGAGGCGGTTCCGTGCGTGGGGTGAGTTCCGGCTCGGCACCCGACGCGGGGCCGGCGGCCAACGGCGTGGCGGCCACGCCGATGAGCGCGGCCGTCGCGAGCCCGATGGCGCGGCGCGCGAGTCGTCGGCGGGAACTGATCACGGCTCCGCAGTCTACGGCGGTGCTCCGGTCGGCCGTGCGCGGCACGCTGACACGGCTGAGCGGGGCCGCACCCTCCGGGGAGGAAGGTGCGGCCCCGCTCGGCGGCGTCAACCGGAGATCAGCGCGCGAACAGCAGGGCGCGCTTGACCTCCTGGATCGCCTGCGTGACCTGGATGCCGCGCGGGCAGGAGTCCGTGCAGTTGAAGGTGGTGCGGCAGCGCCACACGCCCTCGACGTCGTTGAGGATCTCCAGGCGCTCGGCGGCGCCCTCGTCACGCGAGTCGAAGATGAAACGGTGCGCGTTGACGATCGCGGCGGGGCCGAAGTACGACCCATCCGCCCAGAACACCGGGCACGACGTGGTGCAGCAGGCGCAGAGGATGCACTTGGTGGTGTCGTCGAAGCGGGCACGGTCGGTCTGCGACTGGATGTGCTCGTTCGAGGGCAGGTTGCCGGACGTGATGAGGTACGGCTTGACGTCTCGGTACGCCTTGAAGAACGGCTCCATGTCGACGTAGAGGTCCTTCTCCACCGGCAGTCCGCGGATCGGCGCGATCGTGATGGTGATGGACTTGCCGTCCTTGGGGAGCAGGTCCTTCATGAGGACCTTGCACGCGAGGCGGTTGACGCCGTTGATGAGCATCGCGTCGGAGCCGCAGATGCCGTGCGCGCACGACCGACGGAACGCCAGCGAGCCGTCGATGTAGTTCTTGACGTACATCAGCAGGTTGAGCAGACGGTCCGACGGCAGGGCCGGGACCTCGTACTCCTTCCAGCCCGCCGAGTCGGGATCCTCCGGGTTGAACCGGGCGATCTTCAGGGTGACCATGGTCGAGCCGGGGGGGACGGGACGCCCGCCCTTGCCGTCCGTGGCCTTGGTGGTGTCGACTGCGGAACTCATCAGTACTTACGCTCCATCGGCTCGTAGCGGGTCTGGACAACCGGCTTCCAGTCCAGCCGGATCTCGGAGAGCAGGTCGAGGCCGCTCTCCTTGTACGCCATCGTGTGCTTCATGTACTCGGCGTCGTCGCGGTCCGGGAAGTCCTCGCGGGCGTGACCGCCGCGCGACTCCTTGCGGTTGAGCGCGCAGACGACCGTCACCTCGGCGAGTTCGAGGAGGAAGCCCAGCTCGATGGCCTCGAGCAGCTCGGTGTTGAAGCGGCGGCCCTTGTCGCTCACGGTGACGTGGGCGTAGCGCTCCTTGAGGGCGCGCAGCTCGTCGCGGGCCTCGGTGAGCGACTGCTCGGTGCGGTACACCGACGCCTTGTCGTCCATCATGGCCTGCATCTCGGCGCGGATGTCGGCGGCGTTCTCGTGGCCGCGGTCGGAGAGCATGCTCTCCACCCACTCGCGCACCATCTTTTCGGGGTCCTCAGGGAGTTCCACGAAGTCGTGGGTGCTCGCGTACTGCGCGGCGGCGATGCCGGAGCGGCGGCCGAACACGTTGATGTCGAGCAGCGAGTTGGTACCGAGGCGGTTGGAGCCGTGGACCGACACGCAGGCGCACTCGCCGGCGGCGTAGAGGCCGGGCACGATGTCGTCGTTGGTGCGCAGCACCTCGCCGTCTACGTTGGTCGGGATACCGCCCATGACGTAGTGGCAGGTCGGGAACACGGGCACCAGTTCGGTGACCGGGTCCACGCCGAGGTAGGTGCGGGAGAACTCGGTGATGTCCGGCAGCTTCTCCTCGAGCACGTCCTCGCCGAGGTGGGTCACGTCGATGTAGACGTAGTCCTTGTCGGGGCCGGCGCCGCGGCCCTCGCGCACCTCGAGCACCATCGAGCGGGCGACGATGTCGCGCGGCGCGAGGTCCTTGATGGTGGGGGCGTACTTCTCCATGAACCGCTCGCCGTCGGCGTTGCGGAGGATGCCGCCCTCGCCGCGGACGGCCTCGGAGATGAGGATGCCCAGACCGGCCAGACCGGTCGGGTGGAACTGGTGGAACTCCATGTCCTCGAGCGGCAGGCCCTTGCGGAAGACCACGGCCATGCCGTCACCGGTGAGGGTGTGGGCGTTGGAGGTGGTCTTGTACATGCGGCCCGAGCCGCCGGTGGCAAAGACGACGGCCTTGGAGTGGAAGACGTGGAGGTCGCCGGTGGCGAGCTCGTACGCCACGCAGCCGGAGGCCACGGGGCCCTCGGGCGTCTCGGTGAGGCAGACGTCGAGGACGTAGAACTCGTTGAAGAACTCGACGTCGTGCTTGACGCAGTTCTGGTAGAGCGTCTGCAGGATCATGTGGCCGGTGCGGTCGGCGGCGTAGCAGGCGCGGCGGACGGGCGCCTTGCCGTGGTCACGCGTGTGCCCGCCGAAGCGGCGCTGGTCGATCTTGCCCTCGGGCGTCCGGTTGAACGGAAGGCCCATGTTCTCCAGGTCGATGACGGCGGTGATGGCCTCCTTGGCCATGATCTCCGCGGCGTCCTGGTCGACGAGGTAGTCGCCGCCCTTGACCGTGTCGAAGGTGTGCCACTCCCAGTTGTCCTCCTCGACGTTGGCGAGGGCGGCGCACATGCCGCCCTGCGCCGCGCCGGTGTGGGAGCGGGTGGGGTAGAGCTTGGTGAGGACGGCAGTACGGACGCGCGGGCCCGACTCGATGGCGGCCCGCATGCCGGCGCCGCCGGCGCCGACGATGACGACCTCGTACTGGTGGTTGTGTACCGGACGATCAGTCATAGGAGTTTCTCTGCTCGCTTTCTGGGGAGGACGACGACGGGGCCGTCACTCCTAGGCGTTGGCCGTGGGGATGTGGTAGGCCAGCCCGAAGAGGGCGTAGGTGCCGAGGGCAAGGATGAGGACGGTGGCGACCAGCAGGATGCCGTGCAGCCAGGTCCGGGTGGAGTCCTTGCGGGCGTAGTCGGAGATGACCGTCCGGACGCCGTTGGCGCCGTGGAGCATGGCCAGCCAGAGCATGAGGATGTCCCAGGTGGCCCAGAAGGGGCTCTGCCAGCGGTCGGCGACGTAGTCCCAGTCGATGCGGTGGACACCCTCGTCGATCATGAGGCCCACGGTGAGGTGGCCCAGGGTGAGCAGGACGAGTGCCACGCCCGAGACACGCATGAAGATCCACGCGGTGCGCTCGAAGTTGCTGCCCGAGCGCAGGCGCGGTGAGCGCGGCTGGGCGAGCGAGGCGGGGCGGTCGTGGGACGTCTGGAGAACGGGTGCGTCTGCCATGGTGATCAGTTCTCCTTAGATGTGCTGGAAGACGAGGAAGAGGAGGCGGGCGGCGGCCGCGGCGAAGACCACGACCCAGATCGCGCAGACGGCCCAGAGCATCTGGCGCTGGTACCGGGCGCCCTTCGACCAGAAGTCGATGGCGACGATCCGCAGACCGTTGAGCGCGTGGAACAGTACGAGCGCAACGAGGCCGATCTCCATGAGCCCGACGATCGGGTTCTTGTACGTGTCGATCACAGAGTTGTACGTCTCCGGGCTCACGGTGACGAGAGCCGTGTCGAGCACGTGCACCAGGAGGAAGAAGAAGATCGCGACGCCCGAGATCCGGTGCGCGACCCACGCCCACATCCCCGGGTCGCCCTTGTAGACGCTGGTCTTCTTGGTGGGGGCCGGACGCGCCGGCGCCTGCGCGGTACTGCTCATGGGCTTGTCGTGCCTCCGAATCGTCTGGGCGTGATGCCGTCGGCGCCCGCACCGGCCGGAAGGCACGGCGGGCGCCACCTAGGACTCTAGACCTGAGAGCGCGCTGATGAGAAGGAGGGTGGGTAACGTGTGCCTGGGGGGTTTTTGCAGTTAGGGGACCCTTAATCAAGTTACCGGGGAGTAGAACATGGGGTCGGGTGACGAAACCGCTGCCCAGCGCTCCGGCGCCGGCGAGCGGTTGCGCGTGGAGGCGCTCCGGGCCGCCGCGCACGCGTACTGCCCCTACTCGCGACTGGGGGTGGGCGCCGCGGCGCTCGCGGCCCCGGCGGGTGGGGGGGAGCCTCGTCTGGTGACGGGATGCAACGTCGAGAACGCCTCCTACGGCCTCACCCTCTGTGCGGAGTGTTCGCTCGTCTCGGACCTGTACCGCACGGGGGGCGGAAGGCTGCTCGAGCTCGTCGTCGTCACCGACTCCGGTGAGCCCCTCGCACCGTGCGGGCGCTGCCGGCAGCTCCTCCACGAACACGGCGGCCCGGACCTCGTCGTCCACACCGCGCGGGGCCCGGTGCCGCTCGGCGCGCTGCTGCCGGACGCCTTCGGCCCGGGGGACCTGGCGTGAGCACGGGGTCGCGGCGCCTGGACGCGGTGAGGATCATCGAGGCCAAGAGGGACGGGCGGGAGCTCGACGACGACGAGGTCGACTGGATCATCGACGCCTACACCCGCGGGATCGTGCCGCCCGAACAGATGGCGGCGCTGGCGATGGCGGTGTACTTCCGCGGCCTGTCCGGCCGGGAGCTCGCCCGGTGGACGGCCGCGATGGTGGCGTCGGGAACCCGGCTGGACCTCGCGGGTCTCGAGCGCGGGGGCCGTCTCGTGCCCACCGTGGACAAGCACTCGACCGGCGGCGTCGGCGACGCGGTGACGCTCGTGCTCACCCCGCTCCTGGCCACGTGGAACGTCGCGGTGCCGCAGGTGTCCGGGCGGGGCCTCGGCCACACCGGCGGCACCCTGGACAAGCTCGAGGCGATCCCCGGCTGGCGCGCCGACCTCGACGCCGACGGGATGCGCCGGATCCTCCGGGAGACCGGCGCGGTGATCTGCGCTGCAGGCGGCGACCTCGCCCCCGCCGACCGCGCCCTCTACGCCCTGAGAGACGTGACGGGCACGGTGCCGTCGATCCCGCTCATCGCCTCGTCGATCATGAGCAAGAAGATCGCCGAGGGCACCGGCGCCCTGGTGCTGGACGTCAAATGCGGGTCGGGCGCGTTCATGACCGACCGCTACGACGCGGAGGAGCTCGCCCGCGCGATGGTGGGGATCGGCACCGACGCCGGGCTGCGCTGCGGCGCGCTCGTCACCGCCATGCACACCCCGCTCGGACGGGCCGTCGGCAACGCCCTCGAGGTGGCCGAGTGCGTCGAGATTCTCGCCGGCGGCGGGCCCGCCGACATGATCGACCTGACCTGTGCGCTCGCAGAGGAGGCGTTGCGGGCGGTGGGCATCATCGACGACCCACGCCCGCGCCTGGCGGACGGCCGCGCCATGGACTCCTACCGGGCCATGATCCGCGCCCAGGGCGGCGACCCGGACGCCCCGCTGCCCGTCGCCCCGCACGTCGAGACGCTCCGCGCCCCCGCAGATGGCGTCCTGCGGTGGGACGCGCTCGGGGTGGGGCGGGGGTCGTGGCTCGCCGGCGCCGGCCGCACGCGCCCCGGCGAGGCCGTCGACGCCGCCGCCGGCGTGATGCTCGCGCGCGTCGAGGGCGACCGGGTGCGCGCGGGCGAGGCGGTCGCCACCGTGCACGCCTCGGACGCCGCACGGCTGGCGGGCGCGGTCGACGAGCTCGGGTCCGCGCTCACGGTCGCCGACGAGCCCGGCCGCGGACCCGCCGGCGCGGTGCTGGGGCGGCTGCGGGGCTGGTGACCGGGCGCGCCACGGGCGCGTGGTGGGACTCAGACGATATCGGGCGTGGTGACGAGCCGCTCCACGTCGGTGACGAGGTCGCGCCACTCGGAGGCCTCGCCGTCGTAGGGTGCGGTCGGCTCGAGCAGGTTCCCGTCGTCCGGGTTGAGCACGTAGTGCAGGTACCGGCGCAGCGCGGTGCCGCGGCCGGTCACGGCGGCCTCGAGATCGCGGTCGCCCACATAGTTGGCGAGGTCGCCGATCAGCTCGACGGCCAGGCCGAGCTGCTCGCGGTCCACGACGGAGGGGCCCTCCTCGATGTCGCGGTCCAGCCCCACCAGGACGTAGGCGTTCTCGTCGGTTACGTGCACGTCGAGGCTGCCGTCGGTGGCGGCGACCTTGATGCGCTCGTACGTGGCCACGCGGCTCAGCGTTTCGTCGTCGTTGTCCGCGAGGAAGCGGCTGAGGCCGCGGGCGCTGGTGAAGACGTATGCCTGGTCGCCGTCACCGAGGAACACCGGCCGGTCACCGAGGTAGCAGCGCAGGCTCAGGTACTCCTGGTCGGCGAAGACGATCTTGACGGGGTCGATCCCGACCGACTCCCACAGGGATCCCTCCGGGTAACCGGTGGGCGCGGCCTCGGGCTCGGGCTCCGGCTCGGGAAGTGCGGCCTCGGCGGTCTCGATGTCCCGGCGGGCGCGCTCGACCTCCGCGCGGTCCACCTCGGGGGTGTCCATGACGTCCTGGAGGGCGTCGAGCACGTCATCCCAGCCCTTGGCGACCGTCTTGCGGATGGACTTCCACAGCTTGAGGCCCTCGCGGCCGTAGAACTCGTCCATGCCGCGGGTGACGGCGGCGAGCACGGGGTTGCCGTTGAAGAACCGGGTGACGGTGTCGAGCTCGCACACCTCGCCGATGGCGCGGGCGATGGCGAAGGACTGGTCGATCTCGTCGACCGAGGACTCGTCAGGGTTCTCGCCGAGGAGTTCGAGCACGCCCACGAGGTCGTAGCAGTTGTCGTCCTCGGCGCGGAAGGCCAGTACGTCGGAGCCGGCGAACGCCTCCCACGAGGGGTGGTCCTGCAGGTCGTGCTCCTCGCCGCCGCGGACGAACGCCACGAGCTCGGCGGTCGAGTCGAACGCGTAGAGGTCCTCGTCCAGTCCGAGGAACGCCTCCCAGTCGTCGTCGTCCTCGCGCCAGCTGGGCGCCCAGAGGGTCGTGACGTCTCCCTCCGGGAGACCGAGCTCGATCGGGACGATGTCCTTGGCCATGCCGGTCAGCATATCCGCGGCTCGTCGGGCGGTGCCACGGCTCCCCGACGGCCGGCGACGGCCGAGGCCACCGAGCCGGAGACCAGCTCGGCACGCCGCGCGTTGGCCTGCTCGACGGCGGCGCCCGTGGCCTCGAGGATCGCGGCGGACACCGTGCCGGGCCCGTGGCGGCGGAGACCGGGGGCGAGCGTGAGGTCCACGACGGCGCCGCCGGCGTCGGCGGTCGCGGTCGCCAGCTCGTCCCCGCTGGTCACCACCACGCGCAGCGTCTCCAACTGGTCGTGCGCCGACTCCCACTCGGCGGCGATGCCACGGAGGCGGTCGAGGAACGCCTCGACGTCGAGCCCGCCCGCGGTCACGGCCACGCCCGCGCGTCGGCCCCGTCGCGGTGCCGGCCG
Source organism: Dietzia sp. 179-F 9C3 NHS (assembly GCF_045369825.1). Taxonomy (NCBI): domain Bacteria; kingdom Bacillati; phylum Actinomycetota; class Actinomycetes; order Mycobacteriales; family Dietziaceae; genus Dietzia; species Dietzia sp. 179-F 9C3 NHS. The sequence continues at coordinate 157,437 of NZ_JBIQES010000007.1, read as the reverse complement.
TGGTCCGTGGCCTCCCCTTCCTGCGAGTCGAGCTCCGTCTCGTCCCCGTCCTCCTCGGCCAGGCGCTCGAGGAGTTCGCGCGCGTCGGAAGCCGCCGCCGTGAGTGCGCGCAGGACGGCGTGGGCGACGTCGGTGGTCGCGCGGTCGAGCAGCCGCTCGGGCAGCGCCAGGCCGACGGGCACGCCGTCGGTCCCGACCTCGGCGACCACTCCGGTCGCCGGGTCGGTGAACCTGCAGGTCGGGGGCGTCATCAGCCGGTCGGGCGGTAGAAACCGTAGAAGCTCATCCCGATATTGTCGGTGCGCAGCCCGGAAACCGCTACAGGGTCCCCGGCCTCGACCAGCTGGCCGTTACCGATGTACATGGCCACGTGGCCATCCCAAACCGCCAGGTCACCGGGCATGAGGTCGGCCTGCTGGACCTGCACACCCACGTTCTGCTCCTGCGCCAGGCGCGGGATCTCCACGCCGGCGTCGCGGTACGCCCACTGCGTGAGCCCGGAGCAGTCCAGGCCCTGGCCCGGCGTGGTGCCACCCCACACGTACGGGACGCCCTGCTGGGAGAGGGCGTTGCGGACCGCGTTCGCGGCCTGTTCGTTGGGGGCGGTGGCCACCGAGCCGTCGGGCAGGACCACGTCGACACCCCCGCCCACCACGCCGGCATCCGCATCGCCGAGCGGCGCGCCGGACGAGGCCGCGGCGCCCGCCTCCCCGCCGACTCCGGCGCCGACCGCTGTGCCCGCGCCCGCCGCGCCCGCGCCCGCCCCGCCGGCGGCACCGAAGGCCCCCGGGCCTGAGCCCGTGTAGGCCGCGGTGGACGCGTCGATCGTGCCGCCCGCGCCACCGGCGCCGAGCGCTCCCGGCGCCGGTGGCGCGGACGGGATGGCGGCCGCGATGGCGCGCAACTCCGCGGTGGGGCCGCGGAGCTCGGCCTGGACCCGCTCGGCCACCTGGAGCCCGCGGGTGAGGTGTTCGGTGGCCAGGCCCAGGAGCGCCACCTGGCCGGGCGGGGTGAGCAGGGTGGGCCCCAGCGCGGCGGCCGAGGTCAGGAACGACTGGACGATCGCTGCGACCTCGATCGTGCCGCGGACCACGATCTCCGCGGCGACGGCCGTGACGCGGGCGATCTCCCCGGCGGACTCGACGAGGGCGGTGAGGGATTCGCCGATCGCGGCGACGGAGTGGGCGGCGCCCAGCCCGGACAGGGAGTTCCACGACTCGGTGACCAGCGTCTGGAGCGGCGGCCCGAGGGTCTGCGCCATCTCGAGGCCGTCGCTGACCGGCCGCATGACGTCGCGGGCCGGTTCGGGGACGAACTCTTCCTGCGAGAGCAGGTCGAGGATCTGCCGGATGGGGCCTGCGTAGGCGAGTGCGTCGGCGATCACCGGCTCACACCTCCGCCGCGCGAGTCGGCGAGGGCAGGCCCGCGGCCGTCGCCGCGTCCGTGTCCTCGAACAGGCGTCCCGACGCCGACACGAGGTCGGCCGCGGCGCCCGTCACCCGGGTGAGGTCCGTGAGTACCTCGCGGTGCCGCGCTGTCGCGTCGAGTAGCGCCGAGAGAAAGTCCGCCCCCACAGGCCCGAGCACCGGGGAGACCGCGTCGATCGGAAGGGTGTCCACGGCCTGCAGCGCGGCCCCCAGCTGATCGGCGAGGGTCCCCAGCCCCGTGCCCAGGTCGTGCAGGCCCTCGAGGTGGACGGCGGTCGTCCCCGTCGCATCCGCCCCCGCGCCGGCCCCCGCCGGCAGTGCGTCTTCCATGGCCCCGTCCCTTCGCGCCTTTCCGTGTCCGTCACAGGGTTCGACGTGCAGGGCCGCCCGTCCGGTTCCACGCGATCCGGGCTTGACGAGCGTGTGCGATCCTGACGGGCATGGAGATCCTCGTCGTGGACCATCCGCTCGTCGCTGACCGCCTGCGAACGCTGCGCGACGCCGCCACGGACACCGCCGGTTTCCGTGCCGCGATGGACGCCCTCGGCACGATGCTCTGCTACGAGGCGTTCCGCACGATCCCCACCGAGCAGGTTGAGGTGCGGACCCCGGTCGCGGACACGCGGGGCACCGCCGTCGCCGGCACGCCGCTCGTGGTGCCCGTGCTCCGCGCCGGGCTGGGCCTGCTCGAGCCGGCCACCCGTCTCCTGCCCGGCGCGCAGGTCGGGTTCGTGGGCCTGGCCCGGGACGAGGACAGCCACCTGCCCGTCTCCTACCTCTGCTCCCTGCCCGACGACCTGGCCGGCCGCCACGTCGTGGTGCTCGACCCGATGCTCGCCACCGGCGGCTCGCTCGTGGCGACCCTCGGGTCGCTCGCCGAGCGCGGCGCCGCCGGCGTGGTGGTGGTGTGCGTGCTGTGCGCGCCGGAGGGCGTGGAGACGACCCGCGCCTCGGGGCTGGCCGCCACCCTAGTCACCGCCGCGATCGACGAGCGGCTCGACGACGACGCCTTCATCGTCCCCGGCCTCGGAGATGCCGGGGACCGCCTCTTCGGCCCACGCTGAGTCCGCCCGGCCTGTATGGACGCGTCCGGGGTCGCGTCGCCGGGCCGCCGGGCCGCCGCGCCGCTGTGGCGCCGATCAGCGAAGCGCGGCCGCGAGGTCCCCGGACAGCGCGTCCAGCCGACGGCGGGCGTCCGCCCGGTCGTCGGCCGTCGGGGCGGGCCCGGTCCACGTCTCCACGTAGGTCTTGAGCAGCGGTTCGGTGCCCGAGGGGCGGACCACCGCGCGGGCGCCGTCGAGGTCCACCCGGAAGCCGGGGGTGCCGTCCAGCCACGAGACGCCGCCGCCCTCGCCCATGTCTCCGGCGCCCAGCCGGTCGGCGGCCCGCCGCAGGGCCCGCTCCGGATCGACGCCGCCGTCGAGGGGGCGCGGGACGTTGCGCCGCAGGTGCGCGCCGAACTCGGCGGCGAGGGCGTCGAGCCGCTCCGGCACCGACGCGGGGCCGCCGCCGGATCCGGGGACACCGGCGGCGGCGAGCATCGCGCACCACGCCCCGGCGGTCGAGATCCCGTCCTTGTCCGCCACCACTTCCGGCAGAACGCAGTGGCCGATCGCCTCCTCGTACGCGTAGCGCAGCGGCGTCCCGGCACGGACCAGCCACTTGAACCCGGTCAGCGTCTCGACGTGCCGGCCCCCGCGTGCGGGGACGAGCAGTGACGGCAGGCGCGAGGAGACGATCGTCGAGGCCACGACGGGAGCGTCCGCCGCGGAGCCGGGGCCGGCCGCCGCGGAGCCGGGCAGTGGCGTGCTCAGCAGGTGGTCGGCGAGGAGGGCGCCGGCATCGTCGCCGTCGAGCATCCGCCACCGCCCGTCGGCCCCCCGCGCGCCCATCGCGCACCGATCGGCGTCGGGATCCAGGGCGAGCGCCACGTCGGCGTCGATCCGCTCCGCCAGCGCGAGCAGCCGGCCCGTGGTCTCGGGACGCTCCGGGTTGGGGGAGGCGACGGTGGGGAAGTCCGGGTCCGGCTCGGCCTGTTCGGGGACGAGCGTGACCTCGTCGATGCCCATCCCGGCGAGCACGCGGCGGCACACCTCGCCGCCGACGCCGTGCACGGGGGTGAGCGCAACGCGCAGGGGGCGCCCGGCGGTGGGCAGCCCGCGGATGACGGCGGCCACGTAGTCGTCGACGAGTGCGGGGTCCGTCGTCACCGCCGCGCCGCCCACGGGCGCGGTGACCCCCTCGTGCGCCGCGGCCACGAGGTGCCGCTCGATCTCCGCGTCGGTGGGCGGAACGATCTGGGCGCCTCCGCGGCCGTAGACCTTGATGCCGTTGTCCGTGGCCGGGTTGTGCGAGGCCGTCACCACGAGCCCGGCCGCGGCGTCCCGGGCCCGGACCGCGGCCGCGACGACCGGCGTGGGGACGGGGACCCCGGGGGTGACGACGACGAGGTCGTGCGACGCCAGGACGGCGCACACCACCTCGACGAACCGCGCGGACCCGTGCCGGGCGTCGCCGCCCACCACGACGAGCGACCCCGGGGGTTCCCGGTCACGCAGGTACCGGGCGACGGCCGTGGCGACCAGCGCGACGGTGTCGGGGTTCATCCGGCCCGGCCCGTCGCCGAGCGGGGCGCGGACGCCCGCGGTGCCGAACTGCAGCGTCACGGCCGCCCTCGGGCCGGCGCCACCGCGGGGACGAGCGCGCGGAGGCCGCGGGTGAGCCGGTCCGCGCCCGCGGCGCCGGCGGCGAGGACCTCGGCGTGGTCGAGCGGCTCGCCGGTGACGCCCGCCGCGAGGTTGGTGACGAGGGAGACGGCGACCACCCCGAGCCCGAGGCCACGGGCGGCGATCACCTCGGGAACCGTCGACATCCCCACGAGGTCGGCGCCGAGGGCGCGCAGCATCCGGATCTCCGCCGGCGTCTCGTACTGGGGGCCGGGCATCGCGGCGTACACGCCCTCCGACGGCCGGGTGCCCGTCGCCTCCACCAGTGCCGCGGCGGCGGCCGCGCGCAGGCGCGGGGAGTAGGCGTCCACGAGGTCCACGAAGGCGGCGCCGGTGAGCGGGGACCTACCGGTGAGGTTGAGGTGGTCGGAGAGCAGCACGAGATCGCCCACGGCGAGGCTGTCGCGCAGCCCGCCGGCGGCGTTGGTGAGCACGAGCGTCCGGGCGCCGGCGGCGGCCGCGACGTGGGCGGGGTGGACGACCGGCTCGGGGCCGCGCCCCTCGTAGAGGTGGGTGCGGCCCGAGACGGCGAGCAGCGGAACGCCATCGACGAGGCAGCTCGTCACCGTGCCGCGGTGGCCGGCCGCGGACGGGGCGGCGAAGCCGGGCAGGTCGGCCACGGGCAGGGTCACCGCCGTGCCGGGGTCGGCCAGTCCCTCGACGACCGCGGACCAGCCCGAACCCAGGACCAGCGCCACGTCGTGGCCGTCGCGGCCGGAGGCGTCGGTGATCCGGGCGGCGGCCGCGGCGGCGTCGGCGGTCGGGGAGAGCAGTGCGGCCACGGCGGTCAGGCGCCGGGGCCGACGTTTCGGGAGTCGCGCGTGCGCAGCGCCCGGACGTAGGGGGCGGGCGCGCCCGCGCACTCGGCGGCGTCGGCGAGCAGGCCCAGGTACCGGGCCGAGGGCAGGCCGCCCTCGAAGGCGTCCATCACGTAGAGCCACACCAGGACCGTGTCCTCCGGCGCCGTCGGATCGGCGGCCACCGCGAACTCCGACTCCTGGGCGCCGACCGGCGGGCCCGGCGGCACGGTGGGGCGGCGGGTGACGCGGACCCGGATCTTGCGCGCGGGGATGAGGTCGGTGCCCTCCCAGCGGTCCATCGCGCGCACGTCCTCGTCGGGCACGTCGTAGAGCACCACGAAGACGCTGGCGTCGGGGTCCTCGACGACGGTGGCGACCGCGCCCTCCCACGTGGGGTCGTCGCCGGCAAAGGTGAGCCGCCAGCCCTGCAGCCACCCGGTCCCCGCGAACGGCGAGTGCGGGGCGCGGGTGCTCATCTGTTCGGGATGCATGTTGGTCCCGTACGCGGCGTAGAGAGGCACGGGACCGACTCTAGCCGCTCCCCGCCGTGGACACCGGCGCCCGACGGCATGCGGCGCGGGGTGGCCGAAGGTGGGCGAGGGGGCGGCGCGGGGCGACTTCCCCCGGCCCGCCGGCGCCGGGTCGACTACCGTGGACCTGCGGACGCGCCGCAGTCCTCCCACCCCGAGGATCCGGCGGCCGGACATCCCGCATCCCGGATGCCCCCCTTCGAGTCGTGGAGGACGAGTTGACGCAGCGCATCGTGATCATCGGTGGCGGTCCCGCCGGATACGAGGCCGCCCTGGTGGCCGCCCAATACGGGGCGGACGTCACGGTGGTGGACTCCGACGGCATCGGCGGCAACTGCGTCCTGCACGACTGCGTGCCGTCCAAGGCGTTCATCGCCACCACCGGCGTGCGCACCGACATGCGGCGTGCCGAGGAGATGGGCGTCGAGGCGTCCTTCGACCCCAGCACCTACCGGCTCACCCAGGTCAACGGTCGCGTCAAGTCCCTCGCCCGCGCACAGTCGGCGGACATCCGCTCACAACTGCAGCGCGAGGGCGTGCGTCTGCTGTCCGGCCGCGGCCGGCTGCACGACTCCAAGCCGGGCATGGCCGTGCACAAGGTCCACGTGACCCTCGACAGCGGGCAGGAGAAGATCCTCGACGCCGACGTCGTGCTCATGGCCACCGGCTCGAGCCCGCGCGTCCTGCCCGGCGCCGTGCCGGACGGCGAACGGATCCTCGACTGGCGGCAGCTCTACGACCTCACCGAGCTGCCCGCGCACCTCGTGGTGATCGGCTCCGGCGTCACCGGCGCCGAGTTCGTCTCGGCGTTCACCGAGATGGGCGTCAAGGTCACCATGGTCTCCAGCCGCGACCGCGTGCTGCCGCACGAGGACGCCGACGCGGCCCTCGTGCTCGAGGAGGCGCTCAGCGAGCGCGGTGTCTCGCTGGTCAAGCACGCCCGAGCCGACGAGGTGGTCCACCACGAGGACGGGATCATGGTCCGCCTCGGCGACGGCCGCACCGTCAAGGGCTCGCACGCGCTCATGTGCGTCGGCTCGGTGCCCAACACCGAGGGTCTCGGCCTGGAGGGGGCGGGCATCGATCTCCAGTCCAGCGGTCACATCAAGGTGGACCGCGTCTCCCGCACCACCGCCGCCGGCGTGTACGCGGCCGGCGACTGCACGGATCTGTTCCCGCTGGCCTCCGTCGCCGCCATGCAGGGCCGGATCGCCATGTACCACGCGCTCGGCGAAGGCGTGAGCCCCATCAAGCTGCGGACCGTGGCCTCCGCGGTGTTCACCCGCCCCGAGATCGCCACCGTCGGCATCTCCCACGCCCAGATCGAGAGCGGCGAGGTGCCCGCCCGCGTCGAGGTGTTCCCGCTCGCCGGCAACCCGCGGGCCAAGATGCGCAGCCTGCGCCGCGGCTTCGTCAAGCTGTTCTGCCGCCCGGCCTCCGGCGTGGTGATCGGCGGCGTCGTCGTGGCCCCCACCGCCTCCGAGCTCATCCTCCCGATCTCCGTGGCGGTGCGGAACCAGCTCACCGTGGGCGACCTCGCCGGGTCGTTCTCCGTCTACCCGTCGATGACCGGGTCGATCACCGAGGCCGCGCGCCACCTCATGCGGCACGACGACCTCGACTGACGGCCACGGGTCACCCGGTCACGGCGGTGCGGGGGTCTTAGTTTAGGCTACGCTCACCTGTGGTTCCGATAGGTCGGGACCATGACAGTGAGGGAGTTCCGTGATGATGCGTCGCCGCCTCGCCGCGCTGGCCGCCGTCGGCTCGCTGGTGCTCGGCCTGACCGCCTGCACGACCGGGTCCGAGTCCGATGCGCTGGTCGTCTACTCGGGCCGCAGCGAGAACCTCGTCGGGCCGCTGTTCGAGCAGATCGGGGAATCCACGGGGATCGACCTCGAGGTGCGGTACGCCAGCACCCCCGAGATGGCCGCGCAGCTCGCCGAGGAGGGGGAGGCGAGCCCCGCAGATCTCTTCCTCTCGCAGGACGCCGGCGCCCTGGGCGCGCTCTCCAAGGGCGGGCTCCTCGCGAAGCTCGACGTGGCCGCGGACGACGCGGTGCCCGCCGAGTACCGCGCCGCCGACGGGACCTGGGTCGCGACCAGCCTGCGGTCCCGGGTCCTGGTCTACGACGGCGAGGCGCTCGACGAGGCGGAGGTGCCCGACACCATCGATGCCCTCACCGCACCCGAGTGGCGGGGCAAGGTCGGCTACGCGCCCACCAACGCGTCCTTCCAGTCCTTCGTCACCGCCCTGCGGGTCGACCGGGGCGACGAGGCCGCCGAGCAGTGGCTGCGCGACTTCCTGGCAAACGAGCCCCAGTCCTACGACAACAACGGGGCGCTCCTCGAGGCCACCGACAGCGGGGCCGTCGAGCTGGGCCTGACCAACCACTACTACTGGTACAACGCGGCGCAGGAAAAGGGCCCCGAGAACATGCGGGCGCAGGTCAAGTACCTCGCCCCGGGCGACCCGGGGGCGCTGGTCAACGTGGCCGGCGTGGGGATCCTTGCCTCCACCGACAAGCCGGAGGAGGCCCGCCGCGTAGTCGAGGCCCTGCTCGACGAGCCCGCGCAGCGCTACTTCCTCGAGGAGTCCAGCGAGTACCCGGTCCTGCCGGGCGTCACCTCCGACGCCGTCGCGCTGCCGCCGCTGGACACGCTCGGCGGACCGGATATCGACCTCGGCGACCTCGACGGGCTCGAGCAGACGCAGGAGCTGCTCACCCGCGTCGGCATGATCTGACGGAGCGCGCCATCGACCTCCGGACGCGGCTGCGGGGCGGTCGTCCGCTCCTTGCGGGCGCCGCCGTCCTCGCGTCCTCGGCGGCGCTCATCCCGCTGGTCTACCTCATCGTCCGCGCCGGTGAGCGCGGGTGGGGCCACGCCCTCGCGGTGGTGCGGTCCGGCCGGTCGGCCGAACTGCTCGTCAACACGGTCGTGCTCGTCGTGCTGGTCACCGCCACAAGCGTGGTGATCGGGGTGGCGCTGGCCTGGCTCACGGTCCGCACCGACCTGCCCGGGGCCCCGGCCCTCGGTGCCCTGCTGTGTGTGCCGCTCGCGATGCCGTCGTACGTCCTGGGCTACCTGTGGCTCGCAGACTTCCCCGGGGTGCTCGGCTTGCCGGGCTCGGTCATCGTCATGACGATCTCGTGCTACCCGTATGTCTTCCTGCCCGCCGCCGCGGCGCTGCGCACCGTCGACCCGGGGCTCGAAGAGGTCGCCCGGACCCTCGGCCGGGGCTCGGTGCGGGCGGTGCTCGGGGTGACGCTGCGCCAGGTCCGGCCCGCCGTGGCGGCCGGGGCGCTGCTCGTGGCCCTGTACACGCTCTCGGACTTCGGGGCCGTCGCCATGCTCCGCTACGACGCCTTCACCGTGGGCATCTACCACAGTTACCGCGCCACGTTCGACCGCGTGCCCGCCGCGGTCCTGGCCTGCGTCCTCGTCCTGGTCGCCCTCGTCGTCATGACGGCGGAACGCCGCGCCCGGCGCGGCGAGGTGGCGCGGATCGGCTCCGGCGTCGCTTCCGTGCCCGGGCGACTCCCCCTGGGGTGGTGGCTCGTGCCCGCCCTCGCGCTCGTGGGAGCCGTTCTCGCCGGCGGCGTCGCCGCACCGCTCGTCGGCCTCGTGCGGTGGGTCCGCGCCGCCGCGAGGGTCGACGTGGCGTGGGGCCCGGTCTTCGAGGCGACGTGGACCACCGCCGGGGTCTCCGCCGTAGCCGCTCTCGTGACGATCCTGCTCGCCCTGCCCATCGGCGTTCTCGCCGCCCGGTCCACCGGCCCGGTCGCCCGCGCGACCGAGGCCGTCGCGCAGATCGGGTTCGCCCTGCCGGGCATCACGGTCGGCCTCGCCGTGGTCTTCGTGGGCATCCGGCTCGTGCCCGACCTCTACCAGCGGACGCCGATGCTGGTCTTCGGCTACGTCGTGCTGTTCCTGCCCCTCGCGGTGGGGGTGGTCCGCTCCGCCGTCGACGCGATCCCCACCGCTCTCGAGGACGCGTCGGTAAGCCTCGGCTCCGGTCGGGTCCGCACCTTCCTGCGCGTGGTGGCCCCGCTGGCCATGCCGGGCGTGCTCGCCGGCGCCAGCCTCGTCTTTCTCAGCGTGGCCAAGGAATTGCCCGCTACGCTGTTGCTCCGCCCCACGGGGACCCAGACCCTCGCCTCGGCGATGTGGACGCACACCGAGATGGCGGCCTACTCCCAGGCAGCCCCGTACGCGGCGATGCTCGTCGCCGTGGCCGTGATCCCGGCCGCGGTGCTCGGCCGCTCGTTCGGCTGGGGCGTCGGCGGGCGCCAGGCGATCCCGACGTTCGCGGCGACCCGGACCCCGGAGGAGGAGGTGGTGGCGCGGTGAGTGCGCGACGACGACCCGGCGGCGAGCTCCAACTCGTCGGCGTCTCCGGCGGCTACGGCGGGCACAGTGTCGTCCGCGGGATCGACCTCACGGTCGAGGCAGGCACGTCGCTGGCCGTGCTCGGCGCCTCGGGCTCGGGCAAGACCACGGTCCTGCGGATGATCGCCGGGCTCCATCCCGTCTCCGCCGGCCGGATCCTGCTCGAGGGCCGGCGCGTGGACACTCTGCCGGCCCAGCGGCGCGGCGTCGGCCTCGTGCCCCAGCAGGGCGCCCTCTTCCCGCACCTCAGCGTGGCCCGGAACGTGGGCTTCGGGCTCGTGCCCGCCGACCCGGTGGCCCGATGGCGGGGCCGCGCCGCGCGCGCCGCCCGCGTCCGTGAGGTCCTCGACCTGGTGGGACTGGCCAACCGCGCGGGTGACAAGCCATCGCAGCTCTCCGGTGGGCAGCAGCAGCGCGTGGCCCTGGCCCGGGCGCTGGCCCCCGGTGCGGGGCTCATCCTGCTCGACGAGCCGTTCAGCGCGCTCGACGCGGCTCTGCGCGGCCGGGTCCGCGCCGAGGTCGCGGCCCTGCTCGCCGAGTCCGGCGCCACCTCGGTGCTCGTCACCCACGACCGCGAGGAGGCTCTCGCCACCGCCGATCGTGTCGCGGTGCTCATCGACGGCGAGTTGGCACAGGTGGACACCCCCGAGCGGCTCTACCTGCACCCGGCGAGCCGCGAGGTCGCGCAACTCTCCGGGGAGACGGTGGTCCTGCCGGCCACGGCCGACGGTGGGTCCGCCCACACGGTCATCGGCGCGGTCCCGCTGGACTCGGCGGCTCAGGGCGCCGGCACGGTGTTGTGGCGCCCGGAGAGCCTCGAGGTGCTCCGGGCCGGTGACGACGACGAGGTCGGCCGCGGCCACGGGGTGTGCGCCGGCGTGGAGTTCCACGGCGCGACGACCCTGGTCCGGCTGTGGTTCGACGGCACCGACCGGTCCTGCGCCGTCCCGGTGCGCGGCGGCGAGCGCGTCGGGGTGGGCGACCGGGTCGCGGTCCGTCCCCTGCGGCCCGCGGTCTTCCACCCGGCCCCCTGAGCGGCAGCTCGGGGCGTCAGGGCTCGTTGTCCGCCCAGCCGAGGGTCCGTTCGACCGCGTCGTCCCACCGCGCCAGCAGCCGCTCCCGCTCGTCGTCGTCCATCTCCGGCTCCCACCGGTGGTTCTCGCGCCACAGGTCCCGCAGCGTCTCCGGGGATTCCCACTCGCCCACGGCCAGGCCGGCCGCGAACGCCGCGCCCAGGGCCGTGGTCTCCGTGACCTCGGGCCGCACCACCGCCACGCCGAGGATGTCGGCCTGGAACTGCATGAGGAAGTCGTTGACCACCATGCCGCCGTCCACGCGCAGCGAATCCGGCTTCTCCCCGGCGTCGGCGACCATCGCCGCCGCCATCTCCCGGCTCTGGAAGGCGGTGGCCTCGAGCGCGGCGCGCGCCAGGTGGGCGCGGGTGTGGAAGCGGGTCAGGCCGACAAGCGCGCCGCGCGCGTCGGATCGCCAGCGTGGGGCGAGCAGGCCGGAGAACGCGGGCACGAGGTAGCAGTCCCCGTTGTCCTCCACCGAGGTGGCCAGGTCCTCGGTCTCGGCGGCGTCGTCGATGATCCCCAGGTTGTCGCGCAGCCACTGCACGAGCGAGCCCGCCACCGCCACCGAGCCCTCGAGCGCGTACACGGGGTCCTGCCCCTCGAGCTGGTAGCACACGGTGGTGAGCAGGCCGTTCTCGCTGAACTGCGGCTCGGTGCCGGTGTTGAGCAGCAGGAACGCGCCGGTTCCGTAGGTGTTCTTGGCCTCCCCGGGCTCGAAGCAGGTCTGGCCGAACATGGCCGCCTGCTGGTCGCCGAGGATCCCGGCGATGGGGGTGCCGCCGAACATCCGGCGCTCGGCGACCTTCCCCACCACCCCGGAGGACGGGACGATCTGCGGCAGCATCGCCCGCGGCACCCCGATCTCGCGGCACAGCTCGTCACTCCACTCCAGCGTCCGCAGGTCCATGAGCATGGTGCGCGAGGCGTTGGTGACGTCGGTGACGTGCAGCGCCGGCTCGCCATCGGGCCCCCCGCGGCTGCCGCCGGTGAGGTTCCACACCAGCCACGTGTCGATGGTCCCGGCCAGGAGCTCGCCCGCCTCGGCGCGTTCGGTCCCGCGCTCGCCCTCGGAGTCGAGGTGCTCGAGGATCCAGCGGATCTTGGGGCCGGCGAAGTACGTGGACAGGGGCAGGCCCGTGGCGTCGCGGAAGCGGTCCTCGGCGTCGTCGTGTCCCTCCGCCAGTCGGGCGCAGATCCCCGACGTCCGGGTGTCCTGCCACACGATGGCGTTGTACACGGGTCGGCCGGACTCCTTGTCCCACACCACCACGGTCTCGCGCTGGTTGGTGATCCCGATCGCGCTCACCAGCGCCGGCTCGAGGTCGGCGTGACCCGCGACCTGCGCCATCACCGTGCGCACGTTCTCCCAGATCTCCATGGGGTCGTGTTCCACCCAGCCGGCACGGGGGAGGATCTGCCGGTGTTCGACCTGCGCCGTGGCGGTGGGGACGGGCAGGCCGTCGTGGTCGAAGAGAATGGCACGCGACGAGGTGGTGCCCTGGTCGATGGCGAGGATGTATGTGTTGCGGGTCACGCCGCAAGAGTACGTCCGGTCCGGCGTAGAGTCGGAACCGAGGCGGCCGGAACCCTCGACCGGCCCCGGAGGGAGTGCGATGCCCACCATGAGAGACCGCTCCGCCCTCGGGCCTGAGCGACGGGCCGAGTCGTGGCGCAGGATGTCGGAGGAGACCTTCGACGTGGTGATCGTCGGAGGCGGGGTGGTGGGTGTCGGCAGTGCCGTCGACGCCGCGACCCGCGGCCTGTCCGTCGCACTGGTCGAGGCCCGCGACTTCGCGGCCGGGACCTCATCACGCAGCTCCAAGATGTTCCACGGCGGGCTGCGGTACCTCGAGCAGCTCGACTTCGGCCTCGTCGCCGAGGCGCTCCACGAGCGTGAGTTGAGCATGTCGCGCCTGGCCCCCCACCTGGTCAAGCCGCTCAAGTTCCTCTTCCCCCTCACCAGGCGGTTCTGGGAGCGGCCGTACATGGCGGCCGGCTTCGTCCTCTACGACGTCATGGGCGGCGCCAAGAGCGTGCCACCGCAGAAGCACTACACGCGCGCCGGCGCGCTGCGCCTGGCGCCCGGGCTGCGCGAGGACTCGATCGTCGGCGGCATCCGCTACTGGGACACGCTCGTCGACGACGCCCGCCACACGCTCACCCTGGCCCGGACCGCCGCGCGGCACGGCGCCGTGGTGACCACCTCCACCCAGGTCGTCGGATATCTGCGCGACGGCGAGAGGGTCGTCGGAGTCCGTGTGCGGGACGCGGAGACGGGCCGGGAGACCGACGTGCGGGCCCGCGTGGTGCTCAACGCGGCCGGTGTGTGGACCGACCAGCTCCAGCGGATGCTCGGCGAGGAGGCCGGCTTCACCGTCCGCGCCTCCAAGGGGGTCCACATCGTGGTGGACCGCGACAAGGTGGACTCCGAGGCCGCACTCATCCTGCGCACCGAGAAGTCCGTGCTGTTCGTGATCCCCTGGGGCGAGTACTGGATCATCGGCACCACCGACACCGATTGGCACCTCGACCTGGCCCACCCGGCGGCGACTAGCGCGGACATCGACTACATCCTCGGCCACGTCAACGCCGTCCTCACCGACCGGATCACCCGCGAGGACGTCCGCGGCGTCTACGCCGGCCTGCGCCCCCTGCTCTCCGGGGCGGCCGACGCCTCCACGGCCAAGCTCTCCCGCGAGCACGCCGTGATGACCGTCGCCCCCGGGGCCGTGGTGGTGGCCGGCGGCAAGTACACCACCTACCGCGTCATGGCGGCCGACGCCGTCGACGCGGCGATCGCCGAGATGGGCGAGGAGGCCGCGGCCGCCGTGCCCGCCTCGACCACCGAGCGGATCCCGCTCCTGGGCGCCGACGGCTACCCGGCCATGGTCAACCGGGCCGACCGGATCGCCGACCGCTACGAGATCCGCGAGGACCAGGTGCATCACCTGCTCGACCGCTACGGCACGCTCGTCGAGGAGGTGCTCGACCTCGCCGTCGGGCGCCCCGACCTGCTGGGCTCCCTCGGCGGCGCCGAGCGCTACCTGCGCGTCGAGGTGGTCTACGCCGCGCTCTCCGAGGCCGCACTCCACCTGGAGGACGTCCTCGTCCGGCGGACCCGCATCTCCATGGAGTACCAGCACGGCGGCGTGGAGTGCGCCCGCGAGGTGGCCGACCTCATGGCCGACGCGCTGGGCTGGGACGACGCCCGCGTCGCCCGCGAGATCGAGCTGTTCGAGCGGCGCGTGGCCGCCGAGCAGGCCAGCCAGACGGCGGACGCCGACGACGAGGCCGACGCCTACCTGCGCGCCGTGCCCGAGGTTCGCGAGTTCCTCGTGGACACCATGGACACCCGCTTCGACCCGGCCGCCGCCGAACCGGTCGTGAGCGAGAGCCGCTGACGTGGAGCCCGTCGAGATCAACGCCGGCCCCTTCTACCTCCGGGCACTGCGCGCGGACGACCGCGTCGACGACCGGCCCGCCCTGCGCGCGCTGGGGGAGACCGCCGACGACGCCGTCGCCCGTCGCGACCGGGGCTGGGCCGACGGCACGCCACTGACGTGGGCGGCCTGCGTCCAGACCGACGTCGACATGTGCGCCGAGATCCGCTGCGAGGTTGACGGCGCCTCCGCCGTCGTGAGCGCCCGCCCCGTGCCCGGCGCCGACCGGGCCGACGAGGCCGCCGCCGTGGGTGTCGAGACCGTGACCCGGTTCGTCGAAGGGGCGCTCGGACTGGCCGTCGTCCCCGGCTGAGGCGGACGGCGGGGGCGGCCGACGAAAGGGCCCGCCGACCACGACGGTCGGCGGGCCCTTCGAACGTCTGCTCAGGCGCCTGCCCGGATCAGGCGTCCTTGATCTCGCAGAGGACGGCGCCCTGCGTGACGGCGGCGCCGGCGTCCACGGACAGGTCGGTGACGACGCCGTCCTTGTGCGCGGTGACGGGGTTCTCCATCTTCATGGCCTCGAGGACGGCCACGAGGTCGCCCTGCTTGATCTCCTGGCCTTCCTCGACGGCCACCTTGACGACGGTGCCCTGCATGGGCGCCGACACGGCGTCGCCGGAGGCGGCCGCGCCGGCGGCGCCGCCACGGGTGCGGGACTTGGCCTTGCGGCGGACCGTGCCGCCGGCGTGCGAGCCGCCGAAGGCGAGGTCGCCGGGGAGCGAGACCTCGACGCGACGGCCGTCGACCTCGACGACGACCTTCTTGCGCTCGACGGGCTCGTCCTCGTCGGCCGGGGCGCCGGTCGGGGACCACGGCTCGATCGGGTTCTCCCACTCGTTCTCGATCCACTTGGTGTAGACGTCGAAGCCGTTGTCGTCGCCCACGAACGCGGGGTGGGTGACGATGTGCTGGTGGAACGGGATGACCGTGGCCATGCCCTCGACGACGTACTCGTTCAGGGCGCGGGCCGAGCGGGCGAGCGCCTGGTCGCGGTCCTCGCCCCACACGATGAGCTTGGCGAGCATCGAGTCGAACTGGCCGCCGATCGTGTCGCCCTGCTCGACGCCCGAGTCCATGCGGACGCCGGGGCCGGTGGGCTCGTGGTAGCCGGTGATCGTGCCCGGGGCGGGCAGGAAGCCGCGACCGGCGTCCTCCCCGTTGATCCGGAACTCGAAGGCGTGGCCGCGCGGGGCCGGATCCTCGGTGAACTCCAGGACCTCGCCCTCGGCGATCTTGAACTGCTGGAGCACGAGGTCGATGCCGGCGGTCTCCTCGGTGACCGGGTGCTCCACCTGGAGACGGGTGTTGACCTCGAGGAACGAGATCGTGTCGCCCTGGACCATGTACTCGACGGTGCCGGCACCGTAGTAACCGGCCTCCTTGCAGATGGCCTTGGCGGAGTCGTGGATGCGCCCCCGCTGGTCGTCGGTGAGGAACGGCGCGGGGGCCTCCTCGACGAGCTTCTGGAAGCGGCGCTGCAGGGTGCAGTCCCGGGTGCCGGCCACCACAACGTTGCCGTGCTGGTCGGCGAGGACCTGCGCCTCGACGTGGCGGGCCTTGTCGAGGTACTGCTCGACGAAGCACTCGCCGCGGCCGAAGGCGGCGACGGCCTCGCGGGTGGCGGACTCGAAGAGCTCGGCGACCTCGCTCATCTCGTGGGCGACCTTCATGCCGCGACCACCGCCGCCGAAGGCGGCCTTGATGGCGATGGGTAGGCCGTGCTCCTCGGCGAACTTGACGACCTCGTCCGCGTTGGCGACCGGGTCCTTGGTGCCGGCGGCCATCGGCGCATTGGCACGCTCGGCGATGTGGCGGGCCGTGACCTTGTCGCCGAGGTCGCGGATGGCCTGCGGCGGCGGACCGATCCAGATGAGGCCGGCGTCGATGACGGCCTGGGCGAAGTCGGCGTTCTCCGAGAGGAACCCGTAGCCCGGGTGGATCGCGTCGGCGCCCGACTTGGCGGCGGCATCGAGGATCTTGTCGAAGACCAGGTAGGACTCGGCGGACGTCTGTCCCCCGAGGGCGAAGGCCTCGTCCGCCAGCTTGACGAACAGGGCATCGGCGTCGGGCTCGGCGTAGACGGCCACGCTGGCCAGGCCGGCATCCTTCGCCGCGCGGATCACCCTGACGGCGATCTCGCCGCGGTTGGCGACGAGGACCTTGGTGATGTGAGAGCTGGCATGACTGGGCACTCAGGGCCTCCTGGTGGTGTACGTCTGCTTTACCGGCGTTCCCGGTGGGGTGGTCGGTGTCCTTGGAGCAGTCTAATGAGAGGGCTACCTCATGTGTTGGTTTGGGGGTCGGTGGGTGCGCCGTACGGGGGTCCCCGGCGGCGCGCTCACCCGACGAGCCCGGGCCGCCAGAGGTGGTGTGCGTGCAGGTCGGCCCCGGCGAGCAGGCGCCGCAGAAGGGGCAGACTGAGTCCGATCACGCTCGACGGATCGCCCTCGATCCGGTCGATGAACCAGCCGCCGAGCGACTCGATCGTGAACGCCCCCGCGCACTCCAGTGGCTCTCCGGTCCGGAGGTACACGTCGAGGTCGGCGTCGGAGGGGGCGCCGAAATGCACCGTGGTGTCGGAGGTGTCGGCGCCCCGGTGTGTGACGACGAGGTCGGTCCCGTCGCGCAGGTCGGCCACCACGAGGGCGTGCCCGGTGAGCAGCACACCGTGCCGTCCGCGGACGGCACGCCAGCGTTCCATGGCGCGCTCGTAGGTGTGGGGCTTGCCCTCGAGCCGGCCGTCCACGAGCAGCATCGAGTCGCAGCCCACGAGCACCATCTGCTCGGCGCCCGCGGCGCGCGCCTCCTCGGCGAGCGCGGCGCCCTCGCGGGCGAGGACCTCGTCGGCCTTGGCCCGGGCCAGCTCCTCGACGATCCGGACCGGCGGGGTGCGGTCCGGCAGGGCGGCCAGCAGTGCGTCCTCGTCGACGCGCGGCACCCGGACAAACGGGTCGACCCCGGCCTGCTGGAGGATCCGGAGACGGGACGGCGAGGCCGAGGCGAGGACGAACGCGATCATGCGGCCCAGCGTAACCAGCGCGTCAGTCGCGCGGCAGCAGCATGGTCACCGTGAGCGTCGTGGGCTCGGCGGCCACCACCGAGTGCCGCAGCTTGGGCGTGAGGTGCAGGATCTCGCCGGGGCAAAGGTCGATCGTGCGGTCCGGCAGACCGATGTCGACGCGCCCGCGCAGCACCTGGATGAGCACCGGGTGGTGGGCCGCGTGGTCGCCGAGCTCCTGGCCGGTGGCGAACTCGAAGGCGACGATCTTGGTGGTCTCGTCACTGTGGACGACCGACGCGCGCGGCTTGTCCTCGAAGGGCTCGGCGCGGCCGATGACGTCGGTGATGTGGGTGGCCGTGCCCGCGGTGGTGCCGGCCTTGCCGCCCAGCGTGCGGTTCTCGGCGAGCACCGCGTCAGAGCGGTCGTCCGGGGTGGCGGGCTGATCGGGCACGGGTCCTCCTGGGGCCGGGGCGGGTGGACTCCAGTGTCCCAGTCGGGGGGCGAGCCGTCACCCCCGCACGCGATCCCGGTCGGCGACTCGGGGGAACGTGGGCGGGGGCGACGCTCGCCGGAGGTGGGCGTCAGAACTGCCGGCGGTTGAGGAACGAGCCGGGGCTGTAGCCGAACGGGGTGCGCAGCTTGTCGTTCACGTCGCCCCAGTCGTCGCGGATCCCCGTGTCGTGCTCGGCCGCGTGGGCGGCGTTGCCCTCAGCTGTGGCGAACACGGCTGAGAGGATGCCCACCTCGACCGGCGTGGGGTTGCCGCGGGTGATCTCGAAGTACGGCTTCGCCGGAAGCGCGGCCTTCTCTTCGGACGTGGGCACGGCCTGCGCGCTGTCCTCTGCTCCGCGGCTCACAGCGGGATGTTCCCGTGCTTCTTGGCGGGCACGTCCACGACCTTGCGGTCGAGCAGACGCAGGGCCTGCGCCACCTGCAGGCGGGTGTGCGAGGGCGGGATCACGGCGTCGATGTAGCCGCGCTCGGCCGCGACGTACGGGTTGACGAGCGTGTCCTCGTACTCGGCCTGGAGCTTGAGGCGCAGCGCGTCGACGTCCTCGCCGTTCTCGGCGGCCTGCTTGAGCTGGGGGCGGTAGACGAAGCCCACGGCGCCGGAGGCGCCCATGACGGCGATCTCGGCGGTGGGCCACGCGAGGTTGATGTCCGCGCCCATGTGTTTGGAGCCCATGACGTCATAGGCGCCGCCGTAGGCCTTGCGGGTGATGACGGTGACCTTGCCGACCGTCGCCTCACCATAGGCGTAGAGCAGCTTGGCGCCGCGGCGGATGATGCCGTCGAACTCCTGGCCGGTGCCCGGGAGGAAGCCCGGAACGTCCACCAGGGTGAGGATGGGGATGTTGAACGCGTCGCAGGTGCGGACGAAGCGCGCGGCCTTCTCCGAGGCCTTGATGTCCAGGCAGCCCGCGAACTGGGTGGGCTGGTTGGCCACCACGCCGACACTGCGACCCTCGACGCGGCCGTAGCCCACGACGACGTTCATGGCGTACTGCGCCTGGATCTCGAGGAACTCGCCGTCGTCGACGATGTGCTCGATGACCTCGTGCATGTCGTACGGGCTGTTCGACGAGTCGGGGATGATCGTGTCCAGCTCGAGGTCCTCGGGGGTGAGGTTCTCCTCGATGCCGCCCTCGGCGACCGGGTACGGGTAGCGGGGCGCCTCGGCCCGGTTGTTGCTGGGCAGGTAGGAGAGCAGGTCCTTGACGAAGTCCAGGGCGTCCTGCTCGTCGGAGGCCGTGTAGTGGGAGACACCCGACTTGGTCATGTGCGTGGTGGCGCCGCCCAGCTCCTCCTGGGTGACCTCCTCGCCGGTGACCGTCTTGATGACGTCGGGACCCGTGACGAACATCTGCGAGGTCTTGTCGACCATCACCGTGAAGTCGGTGAGGGCGGGGGAGTAGACGTGGCCGCCGGCGGAGGGGCCCATGATGAGCGAGATCTGCGGGATGACGCCGGAGGCCTGCGTGTTGCGCAGGAAGATCTCGCCGTACAGGCCGAGGGAGACGACGCCCTCCTGGATGCGCGCGCCGGCGCCGTGGTTGATGCCGATGATCGGCCGGCCGGTCTTGATGGCCAGGTCCATGACCTTGACGATCTTCTCGCCGTACACCTCGCCGAGCGAACCGCCGAACACGGTGGCGTCCTGCGAGAAGACGCAGACGCTGCGGCCGTCGATCGTGCCGTAGCCGGTGATGACGCCGTCGCCCAGCGGGCGCTTCTCGGCGAGGCCGAAGGTGGTGGCGCGGTGGCGGGCGAGCGCGTCGATCTCGACGAACGAGCCCTCGTCGAGGAGGTTCTCGATGCGCTCGCGGGCCGTCATCAGGCCCTTGTCGTGCGTCTTGTCGATCGCGGCCTGCCCCATGGGGGCGCGCGCCTCGTCGAGGCGTCGGCGCAGTTCGGACAGCTTCCCGGCGGTCGTGTGGATGTCGGGCGTCGCGGAGTCCGTCTGGACGTCGGCGGCCACGTCCGGTTCTGAGGCAGTCGTCATGTTGTAGGACTCTATCGAGTCCGGGGTGCCGTCGCGAGGTGCACCCCGGCCGATTCCCCCGTCGCCGACCCCGCGAGTGGGGGAGCGGCGACCTAGTCTGGACGGCGTGCACGCCGACCCGCCGACCGATTCGCGCCGCCCCCTCGACGCCGCCGCGCTGCGCAGCGCGCTCGTCGAGGCGCCCGGCGCACCGTACTCCACCCTCGACGTGGTGGACGAGATCGGCTCGACCAACGCCGAGCTGCTCGGCCGCGCCGCGGACGGGGCGGCCGACCGCAGTGTTCTGCTGGCCGAGCTGCAGACCTCCGGCCGGGGCCGGCTCGGCCGGTCGTGGACGGCGCCGGTGGGGACCCAGGTGGCGGTGAGCGTGCTGTTGCGGCCGGGCGCGGTCTCGCCGACCCTCTACGGCTGGCTGCCGCTCGTCACCGGGCTGGCGGTTCGGGATGCGCTCTCCTCCGCGGGCGGCGTGGACGCCACCCTCAAGTGGCCCAACGACGTCCTCGTGGGCGGACGCAAGGTCGCCGGGATACTCGTCGAGATGACCATGGTCCGCGGCGGCGGCGACTTCGCCGTGCCGCTGCCCGCGCTCGTCGTGGGCGTGGGGATCAACGTGGGCCTGCGGAGCGACGAGCTGCCGGTGCCGCACGCCACCTCCCTCGTGCTCGAGGGCGGCAGCGGCGACCGGGACGCGGTCGCGCGCGCCGTGCTCGAGGCCATGGCCCACCGGCACGGGCAGTGGCGCGCCTGCGATCGCGGCAGCGGCGCGACCGTCTCCGACGAGCTGGTCCGCGCGTACTCGGCGGCCTGCTCGACACTCGGCGCCGACGTCCGCGTCGAGCTTCCGGCCGGCGGGAGCCGGACCGGGCGGGCGGTGCGGGTGGATCGGGAGGGTCGGCTCGTCGTGCGGCCCGACGATGCGGGCGGCGCCGCCGACGAGGTGGCGGTCGCGGCGGGGGACGTGACCCACGTCCGAGCCGCCGGCGGCGGGTGGGGCGGCTGAGTCGTGGGATTCCCGCGCTCGGTGCTCGCCCCCGGCGAGGAGCTGCTCGTCCACAGTCATCCGCACTGGCGTGCGCTGGTGCGGCCCGCCCTCGTCGCCGTGGTGGGGGCGGGACTCGCGGGGATCGCCGGAGGCTTCGTGGAGGTCCAGGTGGTGCACGCCGCCGACCGATCCGTGGCGTGGGCCCTCCTCGCCGGGCTGTACACCCTCGTCGTCGTCCCCTACGGCCTGTGGCCCGCGGTCCGCTGGGCCCGCACCGCCCTCGTGGTGACCGACGAGCGGGTCCTCTACCGGCCCGCCGGGTCGGCCCGGCGCGGCGTCGACGTGCCGCTGCGGCGGGTCAGTGCGGTGCGGTTCCGGCACACGCTGGCCGACCGGGCGCTGGGGACGGGCTGCCTCATCCTCGAGTGCGGCCACCTTCCGCCGGTGGAGATCGACCATGTCCCGCACGTCGCGACGGTCCACGCGTTGGTCTACGACGAGCTGCAGCGGCTCCCTCCGCCGCCACCCCCCACCCCGCCGACCCGTGCGCCCCGGTTCCGCTGGGGCCTGCCGGGGCGACGGTGAGCGGGCCCCCGCCCGTGAGACGATGGACGCCGTGAACCCCGACCCCCGCATCCACCGGAACCCGCTCGGCACGCCCGTTGTGACGATGATCGGCGGCGGCCAGCTCGCCCGCATGACCCACGCCTCCGCCGTCGCGTTGGGCCAGACCCTGCGCGTCCTCGCCGCGGACCCGGAGGACCCGGCGGCCCAGGTGACCCCCGACGTCGTGCTCGGCTCCCACGACGACCCCGACGCGGTGCGGCGCGCCGCCGCCGGCGCCGACGTCGTGACCTTCGACCACGAGCACGTGCCGCCGGCGATCCTCCTCGAACTCGAGGAGGCCGGCGTCGCCGTGCGCCCGCGGGCCTCGGCGCTCATCCACGCGCAGGACAAGCTCGTCATGCGGCGCGCGCTCGCGGAGGTCGGCGCGCCCGTCCCGCCGTTCACCGGCGTCGAGTCGGTCGAGGACGTGCGGCGCTTCCACGCCGAGCAGGAGGGGCGGATCGTCCTCAAGGCCGCGCGCGGCGGCTACGACGGCCGCGGCGTGTGGATGCCCGACTCGCTGGAAGAGGCCGAGCGGATCGCCGCCGAGCAGCTCGCGGCCGGCGTGCCGATGATGGCAGAGGCGCGCGTGCCGTGGACCCGCGAACTCTCCGCGCTCGTGGCCCGCTCTCCGTTCGGCCAGGGCGCCGTGTGGCCGGTCGTCGAGACCGTCCAGCGCGACGGTCAGTGCGCTGTCGTCGTGGCACCGGCGACCGGCCTACCCGAGGACCTGCGCTCGGCCGTCCAGGCCACGGCCCTGCGCCTGGCCGAGCACCTCGACGCCACCGGCGTCATGGCGGTCGAGCTGTTCGAGGTGACCGGCGCCGACGGGCGCCCCGGCGTGCTCGTCAACGAGCTGGCCATGCGCCCCCACAACTCGGGCCACTGGACCATGGACGGCGCGGTGACCAGTCAGTTCGAGCAGCACCTGAGGGCGGTGCTCGACTACCCGCTGGGGTCGACCGTCCCCACTGCGCCCGTTGTGGTGATGGCCAACGTCCTGGGCGCTCCCGAGGCACCGGCGATGAGCATGGACGAGCGGGTCCACCACCTCGGCGCCCGCTTCCCGCACGCCAAGGTGCACCTGTACGGCAAGTCCGAGCGGCCGGCGCGCAAGATCGGCCACGTCAACGTCCTCGCCGACCCCGGCGTCGACCCCGACGACGCCGAGCAGGTGGCCGCCGTGCGCGCGGTAGCCGAGCTCGCCGCCCACTGGCTCTCCCACGGTGAGTGGGCCGACGGCTGGGACCCCCACTCGGGGGCACCTGTCGGGGACTTCGTGCGCTGATCCCACGACCCCACGAGACCTCTCGCGAAAGGGACCCACATGACCACGAAGCAGGGCGGGCCGCAGGTCGGCCTCATCATGGGCAGCGACTCCGACTGGCCCACCATGGAGGCCGCCGCCGAGGCGCTCGCCGAGTTCGGTATCCCCTTCGAGGTGGGGGTGGTCTCGGCGCACCGCACGCCGCAGAAGATGCTCGACTACGCGCGCACCGCCGCCGGCCGCGGCGTGCGGGTGGTGATCGCCGGCGCGGGCGGCGCCGCGCACCTTCCGGGCATGGTCGCCTCGGCCACCCCGCTGCCGGTGATCGGCGTTCCGGTGCCCCTCAAGCACCTCGACGGCGTGGACTCGCTGCTGTCGATCGTCCAGATGCCGGCCGGCGTTCCGGTGGCCACCGTGTCCATCGGCGGCGCGCGCAACGCGGGGCTGCTCGCCGTGCGCATCCTCGCCGCCTCCGACCCCGACCTGCTCGCGCGGATGGAGCGCTTCCAGGCGGAACTCGAGGAGATGGTCGAGCGCAAGGACGCCGCGCTGCGCGAGAAGCTCCTCGGCTGAGAGCGCGCGGGCCCGAGCGGCCCCACCTAACCAGGGGGTTACCGGCTGGTAACTTGAGTGACGGGGCGCGGTTCGCCCGGCGACGCGACGATACTGACGGACAGACGCGCGCCGAGCGACCGCGCCGCGCGACCCCGCACACGAGCACCCCTCAGGGAGGACCGACCATGTCCGGTAACGCCGACTTCGACCTGTACGCCCCGGCGGAGGAGCACGAGGAGCTGCGCGCAGCCATCCGCGCGCTCGCCGAGAAGGAGATCGCGCCGCACGCCGCGGACGTCGACGAGAACGAGCGCTTCCCCGAGGAGGCCCTGGCGGCGCTCAACAACTCCGGCTTCAACGCCGTCCACGTGCCGGAGGAGTTCGACGGCCAGGGCGCCGACTCGGTGGCCACGTGCATCGTCATCGAGGAGGTGGCCCGCGTCTGCGGCTCGTCCTCGCTCATCCCGGCCGTCAACAAGCTCGGCACCATGGGCCTCATCCTGCAGGGCTCGGACGAGCTCAAGCGGCAGGTCCTTCCCGACCTCGTCGCCGGCAAGATGGCCTCCTACGCGCTGTCCGAGCGCGAGGCCGGCTCGGACGCCGGGGCCATGAAGACCCGGGCGAAGGCAGACGGCGACGACTGGGTCCTCAACGGCTCCAAGTGCTGGATCACCAACGGCGGCAAGTCCTCCTGGTACACCGTCATGGCCGTGACCGACCCGGAGAAGGGGGCCAACGGCATCTCCTCGTTCATGGTCCACGAGAGCGACGAGGGCTTCGTCGTGGGCAACAAGGAGCGCAAGCTCGGCATCAAGGGCTCGCCCACCGCCGAACTGTACTTCGAGAACTGCAAGATCCCGGGGGACCGGATCATCGGCGAGCCGGGCACCGGTTTCAAGACCGCGCTGCAGACGCTCGACCACACCCGCCCGACCATCGGCGCGCAGGCCCTCGGCCTGGCGCAGGGCGCGCTCGACGCCGCGGTGGAATACACCAAGGAGCGCAAGCAGTTCGGCAAGGCGATCGCCGACTTCCAGAACACCCAGTTCATGCTCGCGGACATGGCCATGAAGATCGAGGCCGCGCGGCTCATGGTCTACACGGCCGCCGCCAACGCCGAGCGCGGTGTGGCCGCCCGCGGCGGCAAGCTGGGCTTCATGGCCGCCGCCTCCAAGACCTTCGCCTCGGACGTGGCGATGGAGGTCACGACCAACGCCGTGCAGCTCTTCGGTGGCTACGGCTACACGCGCGACTTCCCGGTCGAGCGCATGATGCGCGATGCCAAGATCACCCAGATCTACGAGGGCACCAACCAGGTCTGCCGCATGGTCATGGCCCGCCAGATCCTGAGCTGACGCCGGCGGCCCGGCCGCCGCGAAAATCGGCGACTCCGGTGCCTGGTCGGCGACCCCTCTGAGGGCTGCCGATCCGGCCGAGGGGTCGCCGATTTCGCGGGCTGGCGGCGGGCTGGCGGTGGGGCCGGACGGGCGGCCGGTCAGGCGGTGGCGGTGGTCCGCTCGCTGACCGCGAGTTCGGCCACCTCGGCGGCGTCGGCCTCGGCCCCGGTGGCCAGGACGACGGTCCCGCCCGAGGCCAGGATGCGGGCGAGGATCCCGACCGCGTCGTCATCGGGGCCGCGGCCGGCCACGAGCACTCGGGCCCGCAGCGCGGGGTCGGTGAGCGACTCGAGGGGGGCGCCGTCGAGCGCGGCGGAGCCGGCGCCGGCCGGGACGAAGGCGTCCGGATGGATGCGGCAGGCCTCGGCGAGGTCGGTGACGCCGGGCGGCACGTCCACGCCGGCCGTCGCGAGCGGCAGCCCCATGGGGTGCGTGGTCATGAGCAGGGTCTCGACGTCGGCCGGGTGCGCGTCGAGCCGCTCGGGAACGGTGATGGTGGCGACGGTCCCGATCGCCCCGGCGGAGCCGGCCCCGACGGTCGCGACCTGGGCGCCCGCCCACCAGACGCCCAGGACCACTCCGGCGGTGAGCCAGTGCGCGGGCAGGTCGCACACCACGACGTCACCCGGCTGGACGCCCACCTCGTCGCGGAGCAGGCCGGCGATCTTGGCCGCCCAGTTGGCGGTCGAGGTGGCGGACAGCTCGACCCGCGAGGGCGCGGCGAGGTCGTAGTGCGTGACGAGCGGGGCACCCGGATCGGCGTTCAGCAGCGGGGTGAGCACGGCGTCGGCGGCGGTGTTCACGGTGGTCCTCCCGGGGATGGCTCGAGCTGTGGCGCAGCGCGGTCAGTTGACGCAGGGCACGTCGATGCCGCCCGCGTCGAACGTCGGCCGCTGCGCGATGGACGGCGGCAGGGGGGCGTACGTGGTGGTGAGCACGGAGGACTCCTCGGCGGGCGCGGCCGGCGCGGTGGGGCCGCTGTAGTCCTCGGCGAGCACCACGCGCACGGAGCCGGGCGGCACGGCCGAGTCCACCTGGACGGGCAGTCCGCCGAGGGCGTCGGCCACGCCGAACGCGGCGGGGTCGGTGGAGGAGGAGGCGGCGACGTACGAGGTGTAGGCGGCGCCCGGGTCCGACAGCAGGTCGCCGGCGCCGTAGCCGAGCTCGGTCAGTGCGCCGGACACCTGGGCGGCCAGGCCGTCGATCGCCGTGGTGTTGACCACCTGGACGCTGATCGCGGACAGGTCCGGGTCGGCCTCGGGGTCGAGTGTCTCGGGGACAGTCCCGGCGTCCCCGTCGCCGGCGGCGTCGTCGGAGTCCCCGCTCGCGAAGCCGCTAACGAACTCCTGCACCTGCTCCGGATCCACGGTGACGATGGACTCGCCGTACTCGGACACCGAGTCGATGCTGGTCACCGGGATGGTCTCGAAACGGACGGCGCCGCCGCTGATGTCCTTGAGCTTCATGGCGAAGTCCACGAAGTCCCAGTTCTCGTCGATGACGAACGAGCGCTTGGCGGCGTCGCTCAGCTTGCCGAGCTTGGACGGGTCCGCGAGAGTGCCCGCGGAGAGGATCTCCTTGACGAGCTGGGACATGAAGGCCTGCTGACGGACGATCCGGTCGAGGTCGCCGGCCGGGAGGTCGTGGCGTTGGCGCACGAAGCTCAGGGCGTCCGCCCCGGAGACGGTCTGCACGCCGGCGTGGAAGTCGGCGCCGGAGAGCGGCTCGTAGACGTCGTTGTTGAGGCACACGGGGACGCCGCCGACGGCGTCGGTGAGGAGGACGAACCCGAGCAGTCCGATCTCCGCGTAGTGGTCCACCTCGACGCCGGTGAGGTCCTTGACGGCGTTGATGAGTCCGTTGCGGCCGGCCTGGACGCCGTCCCGGTGGTCCTGCTCGGTGAGCTCGGAGCCGTCCGCCACGGCCGACTCGAGGTACTTGTCCTTGGTGCCCGAGTAGACGCCGTTGATCTTGCTCTGGCCGATGTCGCGGGTCCGGACGTACGTGTCGCGGGGGATCGAGATCGCGGTGGCGGAGCTGCCGTCTTTGGGGACGCGGATGAGCAGGATGGTGTCGGTGTTCTCGCCCTCCTCGTCGTCCCCGGCGCGCAGCACGGACACCTCCTCGGGGGTGAGGGGGTTGCCCTGGGCGTCGGTGCGGTTGTCCGTTCCCACGACGAGGATGTCGACGGCACCGTCGAGAACGCCGGATCCCACCTCGAGTCCGCCGGCGGAGGACAGGTCGGAGTTGAGGCCGCTGACGAGCGACCAGCCCACACCGGTGACGGCGAGGCACGCGGCCGAGGCGAGGGAGGCCACCGTGCGCGCCGCCCGGGAGGCCGTGGGATGGCCGGTGGCGACGCGGCGGCGTCCGCGGCGCGGGGTCGACGTGCGTCGTCCCGTCACGGGCTGCTCGGCGCTCATCCACCGTCCTCAGATCGTCTCGTGGCGGGCCGGACCGGGGTCGCCGTGGGGGGCGGGTCGCGGCACGCGTGCTCGCGCGGCCGGCCGGCCGCAGATGTCCACCCACGGTACCGCGCCGCGCGCCGGTGGCCGGAATCGCCGGGGTCGCGTCGTACTGTGTACGCCGTGACGCCCCGATTCGCCGTGGTGACGGTGACCTATTCCCCCGGTGAGCACCTGCGCGCGCTCGTCGGGTCCCTGCCCGCGGCCACGTCCCGCGAGGTGTCCCTGGTGATGGCGGACAACGGCTCGACGGACGGGGCCCCCGAGGCCGCGGCCGCCGAGCACGACTTCGTCGAGTTCCTCCCGACGGGTGGCAACCTGGGCTACGGCACCGCGATCAACCGTGCCGTGACGGAGATCGCACGCCGCCCGGACGAGTTCGACCAGGAGTTCGTGCTCGTGGTCAACCCGGATGTGTGCTTTGAGCCCGGCTCGATCGACGCGCTGCTCGCGGCGGCCGGGCGGTGGCCGCGGGGCGCGGCGTTCGGACCGCGCATCGCCGAGGCGGACGGCTCCGTCTATCCCTCGGCGCGGTCCGTGCCGTCGCTGCGCGCGGGGATCGGGCACGCGGTCCTGGGGCCGGTGTGGCCGGGCAACCCGTGGACGCAGCGGTACCTCGACGACGCCGACATGGACTCCGAGCGGACCGCGGGTTGGCTCTCGGGTTCGTGCCTGCTGCTGCGGCGGGAGGCGTTCGACGCGCTCGGGGGGTTCGACGAGCGGTACTTCATGTACCTCGAGGACGTCGACCTGGGGGACCGCCTGGGCCGCGCGGGCTGGCAGAACGTCTACGTGCCGTCCGCGGTGATCCGCCACGACCGGGGCCATGCGGCGAAGGCGGTGCCGGAGTTCACGCTCCGGGCACACCACCGCAGTGCCTACCTGTTCCAGGCGGACCGACACCCACACGTGTGGCAGGCGCCGATACGCTGGGCCCTCAGAGCGGGCCTGGCCGCCCGGTGCCGGCTCGCGATCCGGGCTGCGCGGCGGGCCGCCCGGGACTGACCGACGCCGACCAGAACCGACCGACCAGAACCGACCACCGACCACCGGCCGCCGGACCCCGCGCCCCGCGCGGGAGCGCGGCCCCGAGCGGGGGAGCCCGAATTGACCTCTCCGGACATCGT
The DNA here is from genome assembly GCF_045369825.1 of Dietzia sp. 179-F 9C3 NHS. Classification (NCBI taxonomy): domain Bacteria; kingdom Bacillati; phylum Actinomycetota; class Actinomycetes; order Mycobacteriales; family Dietziaceae; genus Dietzia; species Dietzia sp. 179-F 9C3 NHS. The sequence goes on along the minus strand of NZ_JBIQES010000007.1, from coordinate 129,141 downwards.
GACCATGAGCGACCATGACGACGACCTGATCGCGGACGCGGAGGCGATCGTCCTCGTGGGCGGCAAGGGCACGCGCCTGCGCCCGCTCACCATCTCGGCGCCCAAGCCGATGCTGCCCACGGCGGGGCTGCCCTTCCTCACCCACCTGCTCTCGCGGATCCGCGCGGCCGGGATCCGCCGGGTGGTGTTGGGCACCTCGTACAAGGCGGAGGTGTTCGAGGAGCACTTCGGCGACGGTTCGGAGCTCGACATGGACATCTCGTATGTCGTGGAGCGCGAGCCGCTCGGCACCGGCGGCGGCATCCGAAACGTGCTCCCGGAACTCACGGCGTCGACCATCCTCGTGTTCAACGGCGACGTCCTGGGCGGCACCGACCCGCGGGAGATCATCGACCTGCACCGAAAGAAGGACGCCGACCTCACCATGCACCTGGTCCGCGTCGCGGACCCGCGGGCGTTCGGCTGCGTGACCACCGACGACGACGGCCGGGTGCTGGAGTTCCTCGAGAAGACGCAGGATCCGCCGACCGACCAGATCAATGCCGGCTGCTACGTGTTCCGGCGTGAGCTCATCGAGCAGATCCCGGAGGGCGTGCCCGTCTCGGTCGAGCGGGAGACGTTCCCGCAGCTGCTCGCCGAGGGCCGGCGCGTCTACGGGTTCGTGGACTCGGCCTACTGGCGCGACATGGGCACGCCGGAGGACTTCGTGCGCGGCTCCTCGGACCTCGTCCGGGGGATCGCGCCGTCGCCCGCGCTGGAAGGGCTCCACGGTGAGGCGCTCGTCCACGAGGGGGCCGGGGTCGGGGCGGGCGCGGTGCTGGTCGGCGGCACCGTGGTGGGGCGCGGCGCCGAGATCGGGGCCGGGGCGCGGCTCGACGGCGCCGTGATCTTCGACGGCGCCCGCATCGAGGCCGGCGCGACGGTTGAGCGCTCGATCGTCGGTTCCGGTGCCCGGATCGGCCACCGCGCCCTGGTGCGCGACGGGGTGATCGGCGACGGCGCCGACATCGGCGCCCGGTGCGAGCTGCTGCGGGGCGCCCGGGTCTGGCCCGGGGTCGTGATCCCCGACGGCGGGATCCGCTACTCCACCGACATGTAGGCAGTGCCCGGGTCGCGGGGCTCCCGCGCCGGGACCGGGTCGGCCGGCACGCCCACGGCGACCGCGCCGAGGGGGCGCCACGAGTCCGGCAGGCCCAGCTCGCGCCGGGTGGTGTCGGCGGCGAAGATCGTCGAGCCCACCCAACAGGAGCCGAGCCCGCGGGCGGCCAGCGCCACGAGCAGCGACTGGACGGCCGCGCCGCCGGCAACGGTGAACATCGTCTCCTCGCAGGCGCGGCGGCGGGCGTCCGGGTAGTCGTGGGCGCCCGCGGCGTCGTCGACGAACGGCAGGATCAACTCGGGGCTCGTGCGCAGCAGGTCGCCGCGGGCCAGTCGGCGCGCGAGGACGTCGCCGGTGTGCCCGTCGGCGCGCAGGTCGGCCTCCCAGTCCGCCCGCATGGCGTCGAGGAGCCGGGCGCGGGCCGCCCCCGCGACGCGGACGAAGCGGATCGGACGGGAGTGGTGCGGCGCCGGCGCGGTGAGCGCGTCGGCCACCGCTGCGGTGAGGTCGTCGGTCGGAACGGGCGCGTCGGCGAAGCGGCGCACCGAGCGGCGGGCCGGGACGGCCTCGCGCCGGCCCAGTGCGAGGGACTCGGCGGTGCCCATCCGGAAGAGGTCCGTGGCGGCGTCCCGGACGAGGTCCCGGGCGCGCGGCCGGCCGGCCTCGTCGTCGCCCCCGCCGCTGCCACCGGCGCCCGGTCGGGGGTCGAGGAGGAGGTGGTCGAGGCCGCGGATCACCGCGACGGGGCGCCCGCCGAGCTTGCCCTTGGCGAGGTCGGCCGCGGCGGCGATCTCGTCGGCCACGGCGATGTCGGTGACGAGCAGGTCGTTGCCCTGGCGGTCCACTGCGCCGCCGTAGCCCACCGAGACCCGCACCCCGGCCGCACCGATCGCCACGTCGGTCTGGCCCGTCCGCCACGCGCGGCCCATGGTGTCGGTGACCACCACCGCGATCCGCGCGCCGGTGCGCGCGGTGAGGGCGCGGGCGAGGTCCAGGGCCGAGGCGTCGGGGTCCTCGGGCAGGAGTGCCAGCTCGTCGGCGGCGACGTTGGAGCCGTCAACGCCCGCGGCCGCCTGGACCAGGCCCAGCCGGTTCTCCGTGATGAGGGTGCGGTTGACGCGCGCCACCACCCGCACGGACTCGGCGTCCACGAGGCGCCGGCGCAGGGCGTCGCGTTCCTCGGGGTCGCGCGGGGCGGCCACGACGCGGCCCTCGACCTTGGACAGGACCTTGGAGGTCACCACCACGACGTCGCCGTCGGCGAGGCCGTGCGGGTCGCGGGTCAGGGCGTCGGCGAGCGTGGCGGCCAGGTCGTCGCCGGGGCGGAACTCGGGCAACCCGTCGGGGGCCCAGATCGTGATCCGGCCGGACGCGGCGTGCTCGACCGACCGGTGCCGGATCTCGGGGAGCGCGCCGTCGGTCACCGGGTGCCCCCGGGGACCTCGAGTCCGGCCAGGTCGATCGCGGCCGCCACCATGGCGGCGGTGGCGTCGGGGTCGGTCATGAGCAGTGGGGCCTCACGCACGGCGATCCCGTCGACGCGGGCGTCGCCCCGGGCCGGGCCGTCGCCGGGGGCCACGAGCCACCCGTCGAGCAGCCCGGTGCCCGACCGCGCGCCGTAGTGGCGCGCCACGGCGAGCGCCGAGGTCTCCACGCCGATCGCCGACAGGCACGCGTCGGCCATGCCGCGCAGCACGGCGCCGTCGATGACCGGGCTCACGCCCACCACCGGCGCGGAGGTGGCCCGCAGCGCGGCGCGGATGCCGGGGACGGCGAGGATCGCGCCGGTCGAGACAACGGGGTTGGAGGGGGCGACGACGACGAGGTCGGCCTCCGCGATCGCCTCGAGTGTCTCCGGGGTGGGCTCGGCCTGCTCCGCGCCGATCTGTACGAACGCCGTGGCGGGCAGGGTCGCGCCGTGCCGCACCCACCACTCCTGGAAGTGGATCGCGCGCCCACCGGTCTCGTCGCCGGTCTCGGCGAGTACGACGTGCGTCTCGCAGCGGTCGTCGGTCACGGGCAGCAGGCGGACGCCGGGGGACCAGCGGACGCAGAGTGCCTCGGTGACGTCGGTGAGCCGGAAGCCCGCGCCGAGCATCTGCGTCCGGACGAGGTGCGTGGCCAGGTCCTTGTCGCCGAGCCCGAACCAGTCGGGCTGCACGCCGTACTCGGCGAGCTCGGCCTTGCAGTTCCACGTCTCGTCCGCGTGCCCCCAGCCGCGGCCCGTGTCGATGCCGCCGCCGAGGGTGTACATACAGGTGTCGAGGTCGGGGCAGATACGCACGCCGTGCATCCACGCGTCGTCGCCGACGTTGACCACGGCGTCGATCCGGTGGGGCGAGGCGCTGCGCGCCGCGAGGTCGTCGAGACCGAGCAGGCGGCGTGCGCCGAGCAGGAATCGGGCGCCACCGACGCCACCGGCAAGTACACAGATCCTCACGCCTGCCCAGCGTAGTGACGCGGCGGATCACGGGCCGGGGTGGCCCGGCGGCGTGGCGTATCCCACACCTTTCGGCGGCGTGTCCGCGACCGCGGGCCGGGCGGAAATGCTAGGGATCGTCGATTTCGCTTGACCTGGGGGCCGGGCATGTGTGTAATCACAAGTGTGTCATTCGCCTGAGCACCGCCCCCCATTCGGTAGCGCAGCGGACACGGTCGACCGGTTGTTCGACTGTGGTCGGTACGGGTGTCGTCACCGGGGGAGCAGCGGCCCTTGCGAGGGGCGCACGGCAAGGATGTCATGACACCCCGGCACGTACACGACCGACGAGGAACGCAAGACGAAGGGATGACCGTGAACCGACAGTCACGCACCGCGGCGGGACCCGATCTGGCCGTGCTCGACTTCGGCGTCACCGCGCTCTTCGCGGAGGACGAGGAAGAGAGCTGGCAGGACCGGGCCCTGTGCGCCCAGACCGATCCCGAGGCGTTCTTCCCCGAGAAGGGCGGCTCGACCCGCGAGGCCAAGAAGATCTGCACTGGGTGCGAGGTCAAGGCCGAGTGCCTCGAGTACGCCCTGGCCAACGACGAGCGGTTCGGCATCTGGGGCGGGCTCTCCGAGCGCGAGCGGCGGCGCATCAAGCGCGGCGCGGTGGGCTGATCCCCGACGTCAGGGGCCGTCGGGCCCCGATTCGACCTCGTCCGGCGAGATCTCGAGATGCTGGGAGACCAGCTCGACGAGGACCGAGTAGATCAGGTCCCGGAGGTCGTCCGGATCGGGCGCGCGGCGGGTGAGCGGCCGCCGGAACAACACGAGCCGGGCCCGGGTGGGCTGCCCCGAGCGGTCCACGCCCGCCGGCACGAGCCGGGCCAGGGGGACGAGCCCGTCGGCCACGACCTCCTCGGGCCACGACTCTCCCGGGCGCAGGCGCATCCGCGGCACCATGTCCACGGCCAGGTCGAGGTGCTGCAGGCGGGTGTGCCAGTGCTGGTCGATCTCAGCGAACGCCTCGAGCGCGGCGGCGTCGAACTCCTCGGCGCGGCTGCGCCAGCGCGGCACCTCGGGCGGCAGGACCGGGCCCCGCGGTCCGTGCCCGCGCCGTTCCGCGCGCCGCGAGGTCACGAGCCGACGGCCGCGGCGGCCGGGATCACCCGGGAACTCCCGGACGGAGATGCGGCTGCCCGCGCACACGTCGGCCTGGCCGGCTCCGGGGAGGGCGCTCCCGCTCGGCGGCCGTCCGGGTACCGGGGCGGTCGGGGTCATGGCGCGAGGATAACCCCCGCCCGCCCCACGCCCGTGCAGCGGCGCGGTCGCGGCGCGCCGCGGCGGGTCGCCACCCCTCCGCCGTCTCGGCGCGGCTACCCTGGGGCCTCGTGAGCGAGAACCGACGTTGCTGCCGCCCGGGATGTCCCAACCGTGCGGTCGCCACGCTCACCTATGTCTACGCGGACTCCACGGCCGTGGTCGGGCCGCTCTCGGCCGTCCAGGAGCCGCACTCGTGGGACCTGTGCGCGGCGCACGCCCTGCGGATCACCGCGCCCCGCGGGTGGGAACTGGTCCGGCACCCGGACATCGACACCTCGGCCGAGGACTCCGACCTCACCGCGCTGCTCGACGCCGTGACGGGCGGCCCCGTGGGCTCCGCGCGCGGCGGGGCGGTGCTCATGGACGCGGACCGACTCCGCCGCCTCGGCGTCTCCGATCCCGGGCCGGCCCTCGTCGGCACCGAGGCGGACACCGGGGCCGACCGGGACGGGGACGGCCGACCGCACCTGCGCGTGGTGCCCACCGGCCCCGACGCGGGTGGTGACGCCGGGGCCGACCGGACCGAAGGCCACTGAGGCCCTCCCGCGGGTACTGTCTACGGCGTAACCCGAGTCCGTTCGCCTCACCCCTGGGAGCAGCCCCGTGGCACGCAGCGCCGAGTCCGTCCGAGCAGTCATCAAGGCCTACGACGTCCGCGGGCTCGTCGGCGAGCAGATCGACGAGGAGTTCGTCCGCGAGGTCGGGGCTTCCTTCGCCCGGCTCATGCGATCCGAGGGCGCCGACCGGGTCGTCATCGGGCACGACATGCGGGACTCCTCGCCCGGCCTGTCCCGCGCCTTCGGCGAGGGCGTCACCGGCCAGGGCTTGGACGTGGTGACGATCGGCCTGGCCTCCACCGACCAGCTGTACTACGCCTCGGGCAGCCTCGACTGCCCCGGTGCGATGTTCACGGCCAGTCACAACCCGGCCGCGTACAACGGCATCAAGCTCTGCCGGGCCGGAGCCAAGCCGGTGGGCCAGGACTCGGGTCTCGGCGTGATCAGCGACGAGCTCGTCGAGGGCGTTCCCGCCTTCGACGGCGCGGCGGGCTCGGTGACCGAGCAGGACGTGCTCGAGGGGTACGGCGAGCACCTGCGCGGACTCGTCGACCTGTCCGGGGTCCGGCCGCTGAAGGTGGCCGTGGACGCGGGCAACGGTATGGGCGGGCACACCGTTCCGGCCGTGCTCGGCGGCCTGCCCCTGGAGATCGTGCCCCTGTACTTCGAGCTCGACGGCACCTTCCCCAACCACGAGGCCAACCCGCTCGAGCCGGCGAACCTCGTGGACCTGCAGGAGTTGGTGCGCAGCAGCGGCGCTGACATCGGCCTGGCCTTCGACGGCGACGCGGATCGCTGCTTCGTGGTGGACGAGCGCGGCGAGCCCGTGGCACCGTCCGCCATCACGGCGCTCGTCGCCGAGCGGGAGATCGCCAAGGAGCCCGGCGCCACCGTCATCTACAACCTCATCACCTCGCGCGCCGTGCCGGAGCTCGTCGAGGAGTCCGGCGGCGTGGCTGTCCGGACCCGGGTCGGCCACAGCTTCATCAAGGCACAGATGGCCGACACCGGTGCGGTCTTCGGCGGCGAGCACTCGGCGCACTACTACTTCCGCGACTTCTGGGGCGCCGACTCGGGCATGCTCGCCGCGATGCACGTCCTCGCCGCTCTCGGCGGCCAGGACGCGCCGCTCTCGGCGGTCATGGCCGACTACACGCGCTACGCGGCGTCGGGGGAGATCAACTCGACCCTGGAGTCGGCGCAGGCGCAGACCGACCGCATGGAGGCCGTGGTCGACGCGTTTGCCGCCCGCGCGGAGTCGGTCGACCGGCTCGACGGCGTGACCGTGGACCTGGGCGAGGGCACATGGTTCAACCTCCGCGCCTCCAACACAGAGCCGCTCCTGCGGCTCAACGCCGAGGCGCCCACCGGGGAGGGCGTCCGCGCGATCGCCGATGAGGTCCTCGCGATCGTCCGTGCCTGATCTGACCAGCGACGCCGACGCCGGCCGACGGGGCGACGTGATCGACCTCGACGACCCGGAGGCCCTGCGGGCCGGCGACGCCACCGCGACGCTGCTGCACGCGTCCATGGCGGGGGCGCAGGTCCGGGCCGTGGCCACGGCGGTGGAGGCCGGGGCGCTCGAGCAGATCGAAGGTACCCGGCCCCGCGCGCTGGTCTGGGTGTCCGGTCGGTCGGCGCGGGCCCGCCAGGCCGCCGCAGTCGTCACGGCGACGGCCGCGCACGTCGGGGGTCCGTCGGTGCCGCCGGTCGTGGTCGTCCACGAGTTGCCGGCCTGGGCCGGGGCGCTCGACGTGGTGCTGGTGTCGGGCGACGACGCGGGCGACCCGGCTCTGGAGCGGGCGATCGCCGCGGCGGCCCGTCGCGGCGCCGGTGTCGTCGTCGACGTCCCGCGCGAGGGGCCGGTCGCCGAGGCCGGCGCGGACCGCGCCGCCTGGCTCGAGCCCCTGCCGTACCTCCCACCGCACCGTGGGGTCCTACGGCACGTCGCCGCCGGGATGGCGGTGCTCACCGCGCTCGGCGTCCCCGGGCTCGACGTGGCCGCGGCGGCCGACGCCGTCGACCTCGAGCTCGAGGGCATCGGGCCGGAGCTCGCGACCCCGGTCAACCCGGCCAAGCTCCTCGCGACGACGGTCGCCGGGACCGACCGGCTGGTCTGGGTGCACGACGACCCGGTCGCCGAGGCGTTCTGCGCCCGCGCCGTGGCCGCGTTCCGCGACGCCGGGCGCGTGACCGCCGCCGCGACGATTCCCGACGCCGTCCGCGGGCAGGCCGAGCGCGCCGCGGGGCGTCCCGCCGTGGACCCGCTCGCGCGCCTCTTCCACGACGAGGAACTCGACGGCACCTGGGACGATCGGTCCGTCCGGCACCTGGGTATGGTGTTGGGTGCGGACGAGGACTTCGTCCGGCCGGCTGCGGGGCCGCTCACCGACCTCGAGTGGGTCTCCGATCGCGGCCGGGACACGGTCGGCGACGTCCCGGCCCCGTTCAGTGGAAGGGTGGCCGCGCTCATGGCACGCACGGAGATCGCCGCCGCCTACCTGCTGGTCGGGGGTCTGTGACCCGTGGTCTCCCTCGCCCCGGTGGTCCAGGCGTACTCCTGGGGCTCCCGGACCGCCCTACCGGACCTGTGCGGCGGCGTCTCGCCGGCCCCGCACCCGGTGGCCGAGTACTGGTTCGGCGCCCACGATTCGGGCCCGTCGCGCTGCCCGGACGGGCGCGGGCTGAACGAGCGGATCGCAGCCGATCCGGAAGGCGAGCTGGGGGAGCGCGTCCTGGCCGAGCACGGCGGCACCCTACCGTTCCTCGTCAAACTCCTGGCCGCCGAGCAGGCGCTCTCGCTGCAGGCCCACCCGTCCCTCGACCTCGCCCGCGAGGGGTACGCGGCCGAGGACGCCCGCGGAGTCGCCCTCGACGCCCACGACCGCAACTACCGCGACACCAACCACAAGCCCGAGGTCCTCGTGGCGCTCACCGAGTTCCACGCCCTCGTGGGGTTCCGGCCCGTCGACCGGACGCTGGCGCTGCTCGACGCCCTGGACGTCCCGGGCCTGCGGCCGTACCGCGACATGTTGGCCGCGGAACCCGACCGGGCGGGCATCCGTGCGGTGTTCACGACCTTCGTCACCATGCCCCACACGGCCCTCACGGCGGTGATCTCCGACCTCGTCTCCGCCGCCGTCGGCTATCTCACGACGGCGGGGGTCACCGCCCCCTGGTCGGCAGTGGCCACGACGGTGGTCGAGCTGGCCGAGCGCTACCCCTCGGACCCCGGTGTCCTCGCGGCGCTGCTGCTCAACCGGGTCGTCCTGCGCCCCGGCGAGGCCGTGTACCTCGGCCCCGGCCACCTGCACGCCTACCTGCGGGGGGTCGGCGTCGAGGTCATGGCCAACTCGGACAACGTCCTGAGGGGCGGCCTCACGCCCAAGCACGTGGACGTCCCCGAGCTCATGCGGGTGCTGGAGTTCGCCCCGCTCGACGACCCGACGGTCCGCCCGGTGCCGGCGGAAGGAGGCCTGCCGGGGGAACTGGCGTACCCGACCCCGGCCCCCGACTTCGCCCTCTCGCGCATCGAGCTGGCCCCCGGCGCGGAGGCGCTCACGTACCACCCGGCCGGCCCCGAGGTGCTGCTGTGCACCGCCGGGGCCGTGCGCGTGACCGAGCGCGGGGAGACCGTGGACCACGGTCCCGGCACCGCAGTCTGGGTGGCCGCGTCCACCCCGGAGGTGACGCTCGCCGCGCCCGACGGGGCGACGGTGTTCCGCACCCGCGTGGGCGATGCGGCGGCGGCCCGGGGGCGGTGACGGGGCACCCGCTAGTGTGGCGGGCGAAGTCTTTCCCGATAAGCGAGGAGCTGGTCGCGCACATGTCCGCTGATCTGCAGGTGCAGTCCGTCAACGGTGTCGAGTTCAAGGTGGCGGATCTGTCGCTCGCGGCGGCGGGCCGCCAGCAGATCCGCCTGGCCGAGCACGAGATGCCCGGCCTCATGGCCCTGCGCGAGGAGTACGCCGCCGAGCAGCCGCTCGCCGGCGCGCGCGTCGCGGGCTCGATTCACATGACGGTGCAGACGGCCGTGCTCATCGAGACGCTCACCGCGCTCGGGGCCGAGGTCCGCTGGGCCTCGTGCAACATCTTCTCCACCCAGGACGAGGCCGCGGCCGCAGTGGTCGTGGGCCCCGAGGGCACCCCCGAGGCGCCGCAGGGCGTGCCGGTGTTCGCGTGGAAGGGCGAGACGCTCGAGGAGTACTGGTGGTGCACCGAGCAGATCATGACGTGGCCGGACACCGAGCCCAACATGATCCTCGACGACGGCGGCGACGCCACGATGCTCGTCATCAAGGGCACCGAGTTCGAGGCCGCCGGCGCCGTACCGTCCGACGACGAGGCGTGGTCGGCGGAGGAGAAGGTCTTCCACGCGCTGCTGCGCGAGTCGGTGGCGAAGCACCCCGGCAAGTTCACCGCCGTCGGCGAGGCCGTCAAGGGTGTCACCGAGGAAACCACCACCGGCGTCAACCGCCTCTACCAGTTCCACGCGGCCGGCGTGCTGCCGTTCCCGGCGATCAACGTCAACGACGCGGTCACCAAGAGCAAGTTCGACAACAAGTACGGCACCCGCCACTCGCTGCTCGACGGCATAAACCGGGGCACCGACGCGCTCATCGGCGGCAAGAAGGCGCTCGTCTGCGGCTACGGCGACGTGGGCAAGGGATGCGCCGAGGCCCTCGCCGGCCAGGGCGCCCGCGTCCAGGTCACCGAGATCGACCCGATCAACGCGCTGCAGGCGCTCATGGACGGCTTCGACGTGGTGACCGTGGACCAGGCCATCGAGTCCGCAGACATCGTCATCACGGCGACCGGCAACAAGGACATCATCACGTTCGACCACATGCGGCGGATGAAGAACAAGGCGATCCTCGGCAACATCGGCCACTTCGACAACGAGATCGACATGGCCGGCCTCGAGTCCGCCGCCGACGTCACCCGCACCACGATCAAGCCGCAGGTCGACGAGTTCACCTTCGCCGACGACGGCCGGTCGATCATCGTGCTCTCCGAGGGGCGCCTGCTCAACCTGGGCAACGCCACCGGGCACCCGTCGTTCGTTATGTCGAACAGTTTCTCCGACCAGGTGATCGCGCAGATCGAGCTGTTCACCAAGGCCGACGAGTATCCGATCGGCGTGCACCTGCTGCCCAAGATCCTCGACGAGAAGGTGGCGCGCCTGCACGTCGAGGCGCTCGGCGGCACGCTCACGCGGCTGGCCAAGGACCAGGCCGAGTACATCGGCGTGGATGTGGACGGCCCGTACAAGCCCGACCACTACCGCTACTGATCCCGGTGGGGGACGGGGCACCGGTGCCCGCGCCGCTCGTCGTGGTGGAGGGGCTCGACGGGGCCGGGAAGAACACGTTGACGACGACGTTGGTCGCCGAGCTCACCGCCCGCGGCCTCTCGGTGGGCCGACTCGCCTTTCCCCGGTACGGCACGCTCCACGCCGACCTGGCCGCGGACGCCCTGCACGGCGGCCAGGCCGGGACGGCTGACTCGCCGCACGCCATGGCGCTGCTGTTCGCGCTGGACCGCCACGCGGCACGCGACGAGGTCGCGGGGCTGCGGGCCGCGCACGACATGGTGCTGCTCGACCGCTACGTGGCGTCCAACGCCGCGTACACGGCCGCCCGCCTCGGCCCGGACCGGGAGGCCGAGGTCGTGGAGTGGATCGGCGACCTCGAGTACGGGCGGCTCGGGCTGCCGGTGCCGACGCTGCAGCTGCTGCTCGACACCCCGGTGGAGCTCGCCGCCGCCCGCGCCGGTTCGCGCGAGGCGGCGGACCCGGGCCGGATCCGGGACCGATACGAGCGCGACTCGGGTCTCCAGGCGGCGACGGGCGCGGTGTACCGGCGGCTCGCCGGGGCCGGGTGGCGCTCGCCGTGGCGTGTCCTCGGCACCGATCCCGACGTCGCCGGGCTCGCCGATCTCTGCGTCGAACTCTGAGCCGCACCCCCGTCGGCGGGGAGGGGACGGGTAGTGTCTCGGCCAGGAGCCCGACCCAACGCCGATCAAGCCGACAAGTGGTGACCATGACCCCGAAGATCCTCGTCGTCGACGACGACGCCGCACTGGCCGAGATGCTCACCATCGTCCTGCGGGGCGAGGGGTTCGAGACCGAGGTCGTGGGCGACGGAATCCAGGCTATGGAGACGTTCCGCGCCGTGCAGCCGGATCTCGTCCTGTTGGACCTCATGCTGCCCGGCAAGAGCGGGATCGACGTGTGCAAGGACATCCGCGCCGAGTCTCGTGTGCCGATCGTCATGCTCACGGCCAAGACGGACACGGTTGACGTGGTGCTGGGGCTGGAGTCGGGCGCGGACGACTACATCATGAAGCCGTTCAAGCCCAAGGAGCTCGTGGCCCGCATCCGGGCGCGCCTGCGGCGCGGCGACGACGAGCCGACCGAGCTGCTGCACATCGGCGACGTGACGATCGACGTGCCGGCGCACACCGTGACCCGTGACGGCACCCCGATCCCGCTCACCCCGCTCGAGTTCGACCTCCTCGTGGAGCTCGCGCGCAAGCCGCGCCAGGTGTTCACGCGCGAGGTCCTCCTCGAGCACGTGTGGGGCTACCGGCACTCGGCCGACACCCGCCTGGTCAATGTCCATGTCCAGCGCCTGCGCGCCAAGATCGAGAAGGACCCGGAGAACCCCGAGGTCGTGCTCACCGTCCGCGGCGTCGGGTACAAGGCGGGCGCGGTCTCGTGATCGCCGGTCGCACGGACGACGCGGGGGCGTCCTCCGGCGACGAGCGCGAGAACAGGGCCCCCGGCATCGTCGACACGCTCCCGGCCCCGCTGCAGCGGCTCGCCGGGGTGGACCCCGCGGAGATCGGGGGCCGGCTCGCCCGGCTGTGGCGGCGTTCGCTGCAGTTCCGCGTGGTCACCTCGACGCTCGCGCTGTCCCTGGGCGTCATCCTCACCATCGCCTTCATGCTGCAGAGCCAGATGGCCCAGCAGTTGCTGTCCACCAAGCTCGACGCGGCCGTCGAGCAGGTGGGCCGGTTCCGGGTGACCGTGGAGGCGCAGATCGCCGCCACCGACGAGGGGACGAGCGAGCAGTCCCGGCTCGACCAGGCGCGAACGGCGATCAGCGAGCGCGGCGTGGCCACGGGCGACTCGGTGCACGCCGGGACGTTCGACCCCATCCTCGTGATCCCCGACCAGGCCGGCCGGGGGCAGGTGGTGAGCCCGTCCCAGGCGCACGTGCCGCCTGAGCTGCAGTCCCTCGTGCAGCGGGGGCGGGTCGCCTACCAGTACGCCACCGTCGACTTCCGGGGCGAGCCCGCCAAGGCGCTCATCATCGGTACCCCCACCGAGTCGGCGATCCCCGGGCTCGAGCTCTACCTGGTCTACCCGCTCATCGCCGAGGAGCAGACCCTCGGGATCATGCGCGGCATCGTCGCGACGGCCGGCCTGGCGATCATCGTGCTCAGCGCCGCGATCGCGTGGATGGTCGCGCGGCAGGTGGTCCTACCTGTGCGGCAGGCGGCCTCGATCGCCCAGCGGTTCGCCGACGGTCACCTCAAGGAACGGATGGTGATCCGGGGCGAGGACGACGTGGCGCGGTTGGCGGTGGCGTTCAACGAGATGGCGCAGAGCCTGTCGGACCAGATCACCCAACTCGAGGAGTTCGGCGACCTGCAGAAGCGGTTCACATCGGACGTCTCGCACGAGCTGCGCACTCCGCTCACCACCGTCCGCATGGCGGCGGACATCATCTCCGACTCCGCGGAGGAGCTCGACGCCCCCGCCAAGCGGGCCTGCGAGCTGCTCGAGTCCGAGCTCGACCGCTTCGAGAGCCTGCTCACCGACCTGCTCGAGGTGTCGCGGCACGACGCCGGCGTGGCCGAGCTGTCCGCCTCGGAGATGGACGTGCGCGCGGCGGTCAACGACGCCGTGTCCACCGTGGCGCACATCGCCGAGTCCGCCGGGGTCGAGGTCGAGGTGGACATGCCCGCCGAGCCGGTCGTCGGCGAGGTGGACCCGCGCCGCGTGGAACGGATCCTGCGCAACCTCGTCGCCAACGCGCTCGACCACTCCGAGGGCAAGCCGGTGCGGGTGACGATGCGCGGGTCGGACGCCGCGATCGCCGTATCAGTCCGCGACCACGGCGTGGGCCTCAAGCCGGGCGAGGAGTCCCTCGTCTTCAACCGCTTCTGGCGCGCCGACCCGTCCCGCGTGCGGCGGTCGGGCGGCACCGGGCTCGGGCTGGCGATCGCGCTCGAGGACGCCAAGCTGCACGGCGGCCGACTCGACTGCTGGGGCAGCCCGGGGGAGGGCTCCTGCTTCCGACTCACGATCCCGCGCCGGCAGGGGGCCGTGCTCCTCTCGAGCCCGCTGCCGCTCACCGCGGAGGACGAGGCGAGGTTCCGGCAGAGCGCCGCGTCGACCCCGCTCGACGGTGCCGTCGGGGCGGAGGAGGCCGCGACGTGAGCCAGCGCCGACGCCTCCTCCTGCCGGTGGTGTTCGCCGGAACACTGGGCCTGGCGGCCGCCGGCTGTGCGACGCTGCCCTCGTCGTCGGCGCCCCAGGTGATCGACACGTTCTCGCCGTCGGCGACGAGCCTCACCGTCCCCACCCCCGTCCCCGACCAGGAGCCGGACCTCCTGGTCCGCGACTTCCTCAAGGCGGCGGCGATCGCCGACCAGCGCCACGCGGCCGCGCGTCAGTTCCTCACGCCGGCGGCCGCCGAGACGTGGGACGACTCGGCGGAGACCACCATCGTCCTGCGTGCAGACCTCAGCGCCGAGGGCGGCCGCACGGCTGACCGGGCAACCTACACGGTGCGGGCCGAGAAGATCGGCACCCTCGACCCGGGCGGCATCTTCCGCGAGGAGGGCGGCCAGCTCGAGGTGACCATCGGGCTCGTCCGCGAGGACGGGCAGTGGCGCATCGACCGCCTGCCGCCCGGCGTGGTGATGGAGCGGACCGAGTTCTTCTCCACGTACTCCCAGCGCGACCTGTATTTCCTCACCGCCGCGGGGGACTCGCTGGTCCCCGACCCGCGGTGGACCTCCACCGCCAACTCCGACCTCGGGTACGCGCTGGTCAACCTCCTCGCCACCGGACCGCGGCCCGCGCTCGACGATGCCGTGGGCTCGCGCCTGCCCCTCTCGGTCTCCGTCCGGCCCGCCGAGCAGAACGGGGACGCGGGTACGACGATCGACGTCACCGGCCTGCCGGTGCTGAGCAGCCGGGCCACCGAGCAGTTCGCCGCCCAGGTCGTGTGGACCCTGGCCCGCGCCGACGTGCCGGGCCCCTACCGGATCGAGCGGGACGGGGCGCCGCTCGACGAGCGGTTCGAGGGCGGGTGGACGACCGAGGACGTCCGGTCCTTCGACCCCTACCCGCCGTCGGAGCCGATGCGGCTGGCCCTCACCTCCGCGGACGGGCTCGTCCGGCTCGAGCAGTCCGGCGCCCGCCCGGCCGGGGGGCCGTGGTCGGCGGTCCGGGGCGGCCGTACCGGCGTCCTCTCCCAGGACGGCCGGTCGGTCGCCGTGGTGACGGGGCCGCCCGAGGGTCAGCAGGGCGACGTCACGGTCCTCGCGGGCCCGGTCGACGGCGACCCGGAGGAGGCGCTGCGTGCCCGGACCGTGGCCGGCCCCACCTTCCACCCGGTCGACGGGTCGCTGTGGATGCTCGTCGACGGCACCCGCCTGGTGCGCGCGGCGATCGGCGGCGACCGGCCCGTGGTCCGGGAGTTCGAGGCCGGACCGATCCTGGAGCTGGGCGAGAACATCGCGGGCCTGCAGATCGACCGGTCCGGCACCCGGCTCGCCGTGGTCGCCGACGGCCGCGTGTTCGTGGGTGCCCTCGCCGCCGAGGGCGGCGACCCGCTGCCCGGTACCTTCCGCCAGGTCGGCCGGGCGCTGGGCGACTCGGCGACCGCCGTGGCCTGGCAGGACCGCTCGACCCTGGTCGTGTCCCGGACCACCACCGAGGCGCCCGTCGTGACGATCTCTGTGGACGGCGCGATCACCGAGCCGCTCAGCCAGCGCAACATCTCCGGGCCCGTCACCGAGGTGGCGGCCGCGGGCCGCGAGGTCTACGCGGTGGACCAGCGCTCCCTCCTTCGCCTGGACACCGGCGCCGAGACCGGCGAACGGTACTGGCGGGAGATCGCCGGCCTGGCGGCGATCCGGGCGGACCCGGTCGTCGCGGGCTGAGGCGGGGGCCACCTGTCGTGCCGCGCCGGCGGACCCCCGCGCCCGACTGGGCGGCCGCGCTCGCGGACCTCGTGGTGCCGCTCGAATGCGGCGGCTGCGGGTGCCCGCGGCAGCGCTGGTGCCAGGCGTGCGCCGCCACCCTCGAGGGGCCGCTGCTGCGGGCCCGGACGCGCGCCGACCTCCCCGTCCCCGTGTGGGCGCTGGCCCGGCACGCCGGTCCGCCGGCGCGGGCGGTGTCCGCGTACAAGGACCGCGGGCGCACCGACCTCGCCGTGCCGCTCGCCGCCGCCCTCGCGGTTGCCGTCGACGGGCTCCGGGCGGCCGGGGAGCTGGCCGAGCCCGACGAACTGCCGACGGTCCTCGTCCCGGCGCCGGCCTCCGCCCGCGCCCGGCGGCGGCGCGGGACGGACCACGTCCGGGGCATCGTCGACGCGCTCGCCGCCGACCTCGCGGGCTCCGTGCCCGGCGGCCCGGTGTGCGTGGCGCCGCTGCTCGAGGTGCGGGGCCGGGTGCGCGACGCGGCCGGGCTCGACGCGGGGGCGCGCGCCCGGAACCTCGCCGGGCGCATCCGTCGGCGCCCCGAGGGGACCGCGCTGCGGGCCACGCCCGGGGCCCCCGCCACGGTCGGCGCCCTGCTCGCCACCCGAGCGACGGTGCTGCTCGTCGACGACGTGGTGACCACCGGCGCCACGGCGGCGGCCTGCGTCGGAGCCCTGCGCGCGGGCGGGCTCGCGGTGGACGGCGTGCTCTGCGTGACCGCGGCCTGACGCCGCTCGCGCTCCGGTGCAGTGGACCGGAGATGAGCGGCGGGGGACTTGACGGCGACCTGTCTCCGACGCGGGGGTGACCGGGTACCCTGGAGATCGGACGGGGTTCACCAGCGTGTTCGACCAGATCGACCGCGGGGACCGCGTCCGGAGAGTGTCCACTCCGCCATGTGGGTTGACCCTCGGACGGCGCCCGGTTCGACCGGGCCCGACCGCAGCGGTCCACCGCAGGCCCGATGAGGAGGAGCTTCGATGGCGAAGACCCCCGCAGTCCTGCTCGACCCCGCCACCTTCGACGGTCCGTCGACCGACGACCCCGGTACGCCCGATGCCCAGGTGACCATCAAGGGCCGCAACGTCGAGGTCCCCGACCACTTCGCCACGCGGATCAACGCGAAGCTCGCGAAGATCGAGAAGATGTCGCCCGCGATCACCCGGTTCGACGTCGTGCTCCTGCACGAGAACAACCCGCGGCTGGCCAAGGTGAGCCAGCGGCTGGAGATCACCTGCAAGGGCAAGGCGGGCGTCGCCCGAGCGGAGGCGGGGGAGGACACCTTCTACGCCGCCCTGGAGTCCGCCGTCGCCAAGCTGGAGCGCCAGATGCGCAAGGCGCGGACCCGGCGCAAGATCAGCCACTCCGGGCACCGTCGTCCGCAGTCGGTCGCCGAGGCGACCGCGGAGCTCGCCGAGGTGGCGGCCCCCGCGGAGGTCCTCGACCAGTACGCGGAGGAGGTGGACGAGCAGCTCCCCGGCCAGATCGTCCGCCGCAAGGAGTTCGACGGCACCCCGATGTCGGTCGACGAGGCGCTGGAGAAGATGGAGCTCGTGGGACACGACTTCTACCTGTTCCGCGATTCAGACGGGGGCAAGCCCTCCGTCGTCTACCGGCGCCACGCGTACGACTACGGCCTCATCACGCTGAGCGACGAGGCCTGACGTCCCAGGTCGCAGCAGTCAGGGGCGGCCCGGGTCGAGCGGACCGGGCCGCCCCGCGGCGTGTACGGACGGCGCCGACAACCTAGGATGAGCGAGGATCGCGTGTCACCGCGCGATCTTCCAGACATCCCCGACGACGAGGACGATCGAGACTGTGTCCATCCTGAACAAGTTGCTCCGGGCCGGCGAGGGGCGCAAGCTCAAGCGGTTCGGCAAGCTCGCCGAGTACGTGGACACCTTCTCCGACGAGATGGCCGGGCTCACCGACGAGGAGCTGCAGGCCAAGACCGGCGAGTTCCGCCGTCGGCTCGAGGACGGCGAGTCGCTCAACGACCTGCTCCCGGAGGCCTTCGCCGTGGCCCGCGAGGCCGCGTTCCGCGTCCTGGGCCAGAAGCCCTACCTCGTGCAGATCATCGGCGGCATCGCCCTGCACACCGGGTCGGTCGCCGAGATGAAGACCGGTGAGGGCAAGACCCTGACGTGTGTCCTCCCCGCGTACCTCAACGGGCTGGCCGGCGACGGCGTCCACGTGGTCACCGTCAACGACTACCTGGCCAAGCGCGACGCGGAGTGGATGGGCCGCGTCCACCGCTTCCTGGGCCTGTCGGTCGGCGCGATCCTCTCCGGGATGACCCCGGCGCAGCGCCGCGAGGCCTACGCCGCGGACATCACCTACGGCACGAACAACGAGTTCGGCTTCGACTACCTGCGCGACAACATGGCGCACGACACCGCGGACCTGGTCCAGCGCGGCCACAACTACGCGATCGTGGACGAGGTGGACTCGATCCTCATCGACGAGGCACGGACCCCGCTCATCATCTCGGGCCCCGCCGACGCGTCGAGCAAGTGGTACGCGGAGTTCGCGCGCATCGCCCCGCTGCTGGAGGAGGGCACGCACTACGAGGTGGACCGTAAGAAGCGGACCATCGGCGTCACCGAGCTGGGCGTGGAGCTGGTCGAGGACCAGCTCGGAATAGACAACCTCTACGAGGCGGCCAACTCGCCGCTGGTGAGCTACCTCAACAACTCCATCAAGGCCAAGGAGCTGTTCACCAAGGACAAGGACTACATCGTCCGCGACGGCGACGTGGTGATCGTCGACGAGTTCACCGGCCGCGTGCTCGACGGCCGGCGCTACAACGAGGGCATGCACCAGGCCATCGAGGCCAAGGAGCGCGTCGAGATCAAGGCCGAGAACCAGACGCTGGCGACCATCACGCTGCAGAACTACTTCCGGCTCTACGACAAGCTCGCGGGTATGACCGGTACCGCCGAGACCGAGGCCGCCGAGCTGTACCAGATCTACAAGCTCGAGGTCATGCCCATCCCCACCAACCGCCCGATGGCGCGCAAGGACCAGCCGGACCTCATCTACAAGACGGAGGAGGCCAAGTTCGCCGCCGTCGTGGAGGACATCGCCGAGCGGGTCGAGGCCAAGCAGCCGGTGCTCGTGGGCACCGCCTCTGTCGAGCGCAGCGAGCACCTGTCCCGGCTGCTCAACCGCAAGGGCATCAAGCACCACGTGCTCAACGCCAAGTTCCACGCCTCCGAGGCGCAGATCATCGCCCAGGCGGGCCGCCCGGGCGCGGTCACCGTGGCCACCAACATGGCCGGCCGCGGTACGGACATCGTGCTCGGCGGCAACCCGGACATCATCGCCGACCTCAACCTCCGCGAGCGCGGCCTCAACCCGGTCGAGACGCCGGAGGAGTACGAGGCGGCCTGGGACGCCGAGATCCAACGGATGCGCAGCCTCACCAAGGCCGAGGGCGAGAAGGTGCGCGAAGCCGGCGGTCTCTACGTACTGGGCACCGAGCGGCACGACTCGCGGCGTATCGACAACCAGCTGCGCGGCCGCTCCGGCCGTCAGGGCGATCCGGGCGAGTCCCGCTTCTACCTCTCGCTGGGCGACGAGCTCATGCGGCGCTTCAACGGCGCGGCGGTCGAGGCGATCATGAACCGGCTCAACCTGCCGGACGACGTCCCGATCGAGGCCGGGATGGTCACGCGCGCGGTGAAGAACGCGCAGACCCAGGTGGAGGCGCAGAACTTCGAGATCCGCAAGGACGTCCTCAAGTACGACGAGGTGATGAACCAGCAGCGCACCGTCATCTACGACGAGCGCAAGCGCATCCTCGAGGGCCAGGACATCACCGACCAGGTGGAGTCGATGATCTACCAGGTCGTGGCCGCCTACGTCGACGGCGCCACGGCAGAGGGCTATGTCGAGGACTGGGACCTGGACAAGCTGTGGGACGCCCTCACGCAGCTGTACCCGGTGTCGATCTCGGCGCAGGAGATCATCGACGGCGAGGAGTACGGCGGCACCGGGGACCTCTCGGCCAAGAACCTCAAGGACGCGATCCTCGACGACGTCTTCGACCAGTACGACAAGCGCGAGGCCGAGATCGAGGCGATCGGCGGCGAGGGCGCGATGCGGCAGCTCGAGCGCTCGATCATGCTGCAGGTCCTCGACCGCAAGTGGCGCGAGCACCTCTACGAGATGGACTACCTCAAGGAGGGCATCGGCCTTCGCGCCATGGCCCAGCGCGATCCGCTCGTCGAGTACCAGCGCGAGGGTTACGACATGTTCTCGGCGATGATGGACGGCCTGCGCGAGGAGACCGTCGCGTTCCTGTTCAACGTCAAGGTCGAGGCGACCCAACCGCAGCAGCAACAGCAGGCGATGGCCGCCCCGTCGGCCGCGCAGGCCGCCGCGCTGTCGGGCGCCAACCCGATCATCCAGGCGGCAGGGACCGGCCGTGACGTCTCGGACGACGAGCTGCAGTTCTCGGGACCGTCGGAGACGGGCGAGGCCGAGCTCGTCGACGAGAGCGTCCCGGGCAACCGGGCCGAGCGCCGGGCCCGCGACCGCCGGGAGCGGCTCGAGCGCCGGGAGCGGGCTGCCCGCTCCGCCACGCGCGGCCGCAAGGGCTGAGTCTGGCGCGTCAGACGAGCCGGAGCGCCGTGCAGACGGCGCCCGTCGCGCTGACGCGCACCCGGGCCGCCACGGCGAACAGGCGCGGCCCGCGTGCGTACGTGGCGCACACCTCGTAGTCCGCGTCGGAGTCCGCGCAGGGGACCGGCCCGGTCGCGCTGATATGGAGGCGGTGGACCCGGGCGGGGCCCAGGTGCCTGCCCGGCACGCCGTCGCGCGCCAGGGAGACGAGCATCTCGGTGAGGTGCGGCGGGAACGCGCCCCGGGTCTGGTGGGCGGGCCGTTTCCGGTCGACCACCTCGAGGGCCATCCGGACGACGGCGTGGGCGGCGCGCTGCGCCCGGACGGGGACGCCATCCTCGCCGTCGCGCATCCCCCGGCCGCCGGTGCCGTCACCGCGTCCCGGGGGCGGGGCGGGCCGCCGCGACCCGGTGGCGGGCACGGGTGGTTCCCACCTCGGCGCGGCCCGGGCGGACGGTTCGGTGGACGGTAGCGGCCGGACGAGGTGTCCCTCGGTCGTCACGGGGTGCGGGGCCATGTGGTTCTCACTCTCTCCCGCGACGCCCGCGGTGGCGTCGCGTCCTCACCCCTACTGACGGGCGGGACGCGGGACCGGTTCCCCCACCGCTGCTGCGCGGTGACCCGGTGTTGCCTAGGCTGGTGGACATGCGAGGACTCATCGTCGACTACTTCGGGGTGCTGGACGGCACGGAGGAGGACCGCGAGAACTGGCGGGGGATCCTCACCGGTGCGCGGGCCAACGACGTCCGTGTGGCGATCCTCTCCAACGAGCCCGAGGGGCCGGGCGCCGAGCGCGTGCGCGAGGACGCGGCCGACTACGGGATCGAGCACGTGGTGCTCAGCGGCGAGATCGGGGTGGAGAAGCCGGAGGCCGGCGCCTTCCTCGAGGCCGCCCGCCGGCTCGAGCTCGAGCCCCGCGAGTGCGTCATGGTGGACGATGCGATCGAGAACGTCCTCGGCGCCGTCCAGACGGGGATGATCGGCGTGTTCTACCAGGTCTTCGACCGCGCGGCCGTCGAGATCCGCGGCTTGCTGGGCCTCGACGAGGCGGTCTGACGTGGCCACCCGGCTGGCCACCTCGGACGCTGACCTCCTGCTGGGGGAGGGGACGCGCTCGCGCAGCCGGCACTCCTGCTCGCTCGCACTGGTCTCGCGGGACGAGCCGTGGGACCTGGACCGGGTCATGGAGTTCGTCGACGCCCGCCTCGCGGACGCGCCGCGGTACCGGCAGCGGATCCGCCAGGTGCCGTTCGGGCTGGCCCGCGCGGTGTGGGTGGACGACCCGGACTTCGACCTGAGCTTCCACGTCCGCCGGTCGGCGCTGCCGGCTCCGGGCGGTATGCGGCAGCTCGCGGACCTCGTGGCCCGGCTGGTGGACCGACCGTTGGAGCCGGGCCGACCCCTGTGGGAGCTGTACCTCATCGAGGGGCTCCCGGACGGCCGGCTGGCCGTGCTCACCAAGACGCACCACGTGCTCATGGGCGGGCGCAACGCGGTGGACCTGGCACAGGTGCTCATGTCGGACGAGCGCGCCGCGGCCGACGAGGACGACGTGGCCACGTGGACGCCGGTGCCGTCCCCCGGCGACGGCGTGCTCATCCTCGACGCGATGCTCACCATCGCCACCCACCCGCTCGAGCTGGTCCGCCGGTCCGCCCGCATCGTGGGGATCGCCGAGCGGGTGACGCGGGGGATGGTCGGGGCGGCGTCCCTGGCGGTCCTGCGGCCGGCGGGCGGGCTCGCGGGCATGTTCCGCACGGACAAGCCGCGGGGCAGCCGGGTCGGGCTGGCCTCGTTCCCGCTCTCGCGCGCTCGGCGGCTCGCCAAGGCGCACGACTGCACGGTCAACGACGTCGTGTTGGCCGTGCTGTGCGGGGCGCTGCGTTCGTGGATCCTCTCGTGCGGGCACCCCCTGGCGACCGCCGACCAGTTGCGGGCGATCGTGCCGATGGCTGTCACCGCGGAGAGCGAGGACCAGGACCCCACGGAGGAGGCCACGTCGGCGGAGATCGCCTCGGCGCTCATCGCCATGCCGGTGGGCGAGCCGAATCCGCGCATGCGGTTGGCGCAGATCTCGCGGGAGACGGCCACGCAGCGGCTCTCGCGCGAGGCGGTCGGCGCCAAGGCTCTGGCCCGCCTGTCGGGCTTCGCCCCGCCCACGCTCCACGCGCTCGGCTCGCGGGCGGCCATCATGCTGCCCTCGGACAGCTACGACCTGGTGGTGACCAACGCCCCCGGCCCGCAGCACGGGATGTTCTGGGGCGACGGCGAGCTCGACGAGGTCTACCCGGTGCCGGCCCTGCTCGACGGGCAGGCGCTGGCCGTGTCCATGAGCAGCTACGCCGGCACCGTCTACTGCGGATTCACCTCGGACCGGCAGGCGGTGCCGGACGTGGAGGAGATCGGCGAACTCATCTCGTCGGCGCTGGACGAGCTCTCGGGCTCGGTGCGCTGACCCGTCCCTGCCCAGGAGCCCCCCATGCGCCTGTTCGTCCCCGCCACGCTCACGATGCTCGAGACCCTGCTCGAGGACGGCCGTATGCCGGTGCGCAGCGGAACCGCGTTCGCCGCGACGCCGGCACTCGTCGAGTCCTACTCCGAGGGCGACGCGGAGGAGATCGAGCACGTCGCCTTTCTCGAGGCCGCGCGCGCCTCCCTGCGTCTGCTCGGCGGGGAGGTGGACGCGGGGGCCGCCCACGCCACGCACCCCTACCGCCGGGTGGTGGTGAGCGTCGACGTGCCCGACGACGAGGTGGTGCTCCGGCCGGACCTGGACACCTCCGTGGTGCGGCTGGACCGGCCCGGGGCGGGCGGCACGGTGGCGTCGGCGGAGGTCGCGGCGGTCCACGTGGATCTCGCGGGCGCGGTGGACCTCGTGCGCGCGGCGGTCGATGCGGTGGACCGGGCGGACCTGGGGGACGAGGACGCGGAGCTGACCGTGGGGGACGCCCTCGACGCGGATCTGGCCTGGTACGACCCGGTCGAACTGCCTTTTCTGCTGAGCCTGCTCTGAGCGTCGCGGGGAAGCGCTGGCGTCCGCCCCGCCGCTAACCTACGCTTGCGTAGGTTAGCCGTCGGGTCGACGCCGCCCCGCCGGGGCGGCGCACCCGCCGGCGGTGAGGAGGCCCCCGTGTCCGAGTCCCAGAGCGGCCTGTCCCGAGTCCTGCGGGCCGCGGCCGCGCGCGTACCGGAGCCGCGCACGGCGCACCGCCTGCTGCGACGCCTCACCCACCCGCTCCTGCCGGACGACTACTCGTCGCTCGTCTACCCGCTGTGGTCCTCGCGGGAGCTACGCGGCGAGGTGGTCTCGGTGCGGCGGGAGACCGAGGACGTGGTGACGCTGGTCATCAAGCCGGGCTGGGGGGCCAGCCCCCGCTACCAGCCGGGCCAGTACCTGGGCATCGGCGTCCTGCTCGAGGGGCGGTGGACGTGGCGCTCCTATTCCCTCACCTCGGCCCCCTCGTCGGGTCGTGGCGAGTACTCGGTGACGGTCAAGGCGATGCCCGAGGGACTGCTGAGCAACCACATCGTGGGCACCGTCGAGCCGGGGACCATCGTGCGGCTCGCCGCGCCGGCAGGAGACTTCCACCTGCCCTCGCCCACGCCGCCCAAGATCATGTTCGTCACGGCCGGCTCGGGCATCACGCCGGTCATGGGCATGCTCCGATCGCTGGACCGGCGGGCTGTGAACGACGAGTTCCCGGACGTCGTGCACGTGCACTCGGTGCGCGAGCGTAAGGACACCCTGTTCCACGAGGAGCTCCTGGCGTTGGAGAAGACGCAGCCCGGGTACACCATGCACCTGCGGGTGACCAGCGAAGAGGGGCGGATCGACGCCCCGCAGATGTCGGCGCTCGTCCCCGACTGGGCGGAGCGGCCCACGTGGGCGTGCGGCCCCAACGCGATGCTCGACGAGCTGGCCGAGCACTTCGACGCCACGGGCCGGGACGACCTGTACGTGGAGCGCTTCACGGTCAACCGGGACGCCGGGGCCTCCGGGGGCACGGTGACGTTCGGCAGCACCGGCAAGACGGTCGAGCTCGACGGCGCCACGACGATCCTCGAGGGCGGCGAGAAGGTGGGTGTCCAGATGCCGTTCGGCTGCCGGATGGGCATCTGCCAGACGTGTGTCGTGGGCCTGGAGGACGGCCACGTGCGTGATCTCCGTAACGGAACGGACCACGGTCCGGGAGAGCGGATCCAGACCTGCGTGTCCGTGGCCTGCGGAGACGTCGAGATCAAGATCTGACCGTGACCCCGTTCACCCCGCCCGGGATTTGATGGTTGACAGGTGTCAAACCTAGCCTTGGGGGTGAGGTGATGACGATGTCGAATCCCATGTCCGATACTCGGACCCAGCTCGGCTGGGTCCGCCGCGCGAGCGCCGTCGCGATGGCGCGGGGGAACCACTGCCCTCGCCTGTTCGGCGGCACCGTGATCGCGGACGTCCGGATGGACGGCGCGGACCTGCCCCGGCGCCCGCGCGGGCTGTGGCGCCTCGGTCAGTCCTGATCGAGCCCCAGCGCCCAGGCGTCGTTGGCCTGTAGAGCGCCGAGGAGTTCGCGGACGGCGAGCGCCCGCCGGTGCGTGGCCGGGTCCGTGATCGCGTCGAACGCACACTCGGGGTCCGCGGGCGGCCCCTGGTGGGCGCAGCCGCGCGGACAGTCCTCCGCGATCGCGTCGAGGTCGGAGAAGGCCGCCACCACGTCGTCCGGTGAGACGTGCGCGAGGCCGAAGCTGCGGATGCCGGGGGTGTCCACCACCCAGCCGCCGGCCCCGAGCTCGAGCGCGACGGACTGCGTGGACGTGTGGCGACCCTTGCCCACGCCGGAGACCACGCCGGTGGCCCGGTCGGCGTCCGGCACGAGCCGGTTGACGAGGGTCGACTTGCCCACCCCGGAGTGGCCGATGAGGGCGGAGATCCGGCCGTTGATCCGCTCGTGCAACGCGTCCAGCTCGTCGTCGACCCCCACGGTGAGCACCGGGACGTCGAGGGCGGAGAACTCGGCGGCGAACACCGCCGGGTCGTCGAGGTCGCCCTTGGTCAGGCACAACACGGGCGTCAGGCCACCGGCGTAGGCGGCCACGAGGGCGCGGGCCACGAACCCGGCGCGCGGCGGCGGGTCGGCCACCGCCACCACGATGAGCAGCAGCTCGGCGTTGGCCACCACGACCCGCTCGTACGGATCGGAGTCGTCGGCGGTGCGGCGCAGCACGGTCGTGCGGTCTTCCACCCGTACGATGCGGGCGAGCGTGTCCTTGACGCCGGACAGGTCGCCCACGACGCCGACGCGGTCGCCCACGACCACCGGCGTGCGCCCGAGCTCGCGGGCGCGCATCGCGACGACCCGGGTCCCGGCGGTGTGATCGGGGCCCTCGTCGAGCAGGACGCAGCCCCACCGGCCGCGGTCCACGCTCACGACCATGGCGGCCGCGGCGTCGTCGTGGCTCGGGCGCCGCTTGGTGCGCGGCCGCGAGCCCTTTCCGGGCCGCACCCGGACGTCGGACTCGTCCCAGCCGCGTGCGCCGCTGCCACCCCGACCGGCCGCCACGGGTGGCCTCAGCCCCGCCCGGCGAGCATGTCGGCCCACATCCCGGTGAATCCGGGCATCGTCTTGGAGGTGGAGTCCACGTCGTCAACCTCGATCCCCGGCACCGCGAGGCCGACGATCGCGCCGGCGGTGGCCATGCGGTGGTCGGCGTACGCGCGCCAGGCGGCGCCGTGAAGCGGGGCGGGGACGATCTCGAGGCCGTCGTCGAGTTCTGTGGCCCCGCAGCCCACGGCGCCGAGCTCGGCGGCGAGGGCGGCGAGCCGGTCCGTCTCGTGCCCCCGCAGGTGGGCGATCCCGGTGAGCGTAGAGGGACCGTCGGCCAGCGCGCACAGAGCGGCGATGGTGGGGGTGAGCTCGCCGATCTCGCCGAGGTCCAGGTCCACGGGGGAGAGGCGGTCGGGGCCGGTGACGACGAGGGTGCCGTGGCCGGCCCCGTCGGCGGTCTCGAGCGTGACCGACGCGCCCATCGCCCCGAGCACACCGCGGATCGCGTCGCCCGGCTGCGTGGTGGACGTGGGCCAGTGTGGGACGCGGACCGTGCCGCCGGTGACGGCCGCCGCGGCGAGGAACGGGGTCGCGTTGGACAGGTCGGGCTCCACGACGCGGTCCACCGCGCGGATCGGGCCGGAGGCCACGCGCCACGAGGTTGCGGTGGGCCGCCGGACGTCCACGCCCGACTCCCGGAGCATGTCGAGGGTCATCTCGACGTGCGGGCCCGAGGGCACCGGCCGCGAACCCACATGGACCAGGTCCAGGCCCTCGTCGAAGCGCGCCGCCGAGAGCAGAAGCCCGGAGACGAATTGCGACGACGCCGAAGCGTCGATCTCCACCCGGCCGCCGCGGAGCCGGCCCGCCCCGCGGACTGAGAAGGGCAACGCGTCGCCGGTGACGTCCGCGCCGAGGGCGCGCAGCGCGTCGAGGACGGTGGACTGTGGCCGCACCCGGGCGGCCGGGTCGCCGTCGAAGGTCGAGACGCCCTCGGCCAGCGCGGCGACCGGCGGCAGGAAGCGCATGACCGTGCCGGCGAGCCCGCAGTCCACCTCCGCGCCGCGGAGGGGGCCGGGCGTGACCAGCAGGTCCTCGTCGTGGGCCGCGAGCGCACCCGAGGGACCCTCGATGCCGGTGCCGAGGGCCCGCAGGGCGGCGATCATGAGGTCGGTGTCGCGGCTGCGGAGCGTGCCCACGAGCCGGGAGGGGCCGTCGGCGAGCGCGGCCAGGACCAGCGCGCGGTTGGTGAGGGACTTGGACCCCGGCACCCGGATCTCGGCGTCCACGGGGCCGGCGGCGACGGGGGCACTCCAGCTGCTCACCCGGCCATTGTCGCCCATCGTCGCCGATCCCGCCGGACCAGGGTGCGAGGATGGCCGCATGTGCGGACGCTATTCGCTCACTTCGGACCCGGCGCAGCTCGCGATGGAACTCGACGCCGTCGACCGGGCCTCCGCCCCGCCGCCCGGCCTGTGGCCCGCCGAGCCGCCGCGCTCACCGCGCTACAACATCGCGCCCACCACCACGATCCCGGTCCTGGCCCGGGAGGCGCTCGACGAGGGGGCCGGGCCGGTCCGCGTGCTCCACGCGATGCGCTGGGGGCTCGTCCCGTCCTGGGTACGGGAGGGGGACCGGCTGCCGACACTGTTCAACGCCCGCGTCGAGACCGCGTTCGCAAAGCCCTCGTTCCGCGCGGCGGTGAGGCGCCGGCACTGCGTGGTTCCCATGGACGGCTGGTACGAGTGGGTACCCGGCGAGCCCGGCCCCGGCGGGAAACCGGGGCCCAAGCAGCCGTACTGGATGAGCCTGCCCGGCGACGAGGGCCTGCTCATGGCCGGCCTGTGGGAGGCCCGGCGGGATCCCGCCGACGAGTCCGTCACGCAACTGTCGTGCACGATCCTCACCACGGAGGCCCTGGGGCCGCTGCGCGCCGTGCACGACAGGATGCCCCTCGTCGTGGACCCCGCCGTGCTGTCCGACTGGCTCGACCCGGCGGCGATCGGCGACCCGCGGGCGCTCGTCGACGGCGCCGGCGGTGACCTGGGGGAGTGGGCCGACCGCGTGGAGATCCGCCCGGTCTCGCGGGCGGTGTCCAGCGTCCGCAACGAAGGCCCGGAGCTGGTCCGGCCCCTCGCGCCCGGGCCCGCTGAGGAGACGCTCTTCTAGCCCCGGCGGTCGATCAGTCGGTCGGCGACCGGGCCGCGGCGTGCGGCGACCGGCGCCGCCACCGCCCCGGTGAGGCGGACGAGCGCCTCGGGAGCCAGCTCGATCTCCCAACCGCGCCGCCCGGCGCTGCAGAACACGGTGGCGTGCCCGAGCGCGGACTCGTCGACCACCGTGGCCAGCGCCCGCCGCTGCCCGAGCGGGGACACGCCGCCCGCCACGTATCCGGTGGTCTTCTCCGCCAGGTCCACGGCGGCCATCGCGGCCTTCCCGCAGTCGAGCGCGGCGGCGGCCGCCTTGAGGTCGAGCTGTGCGGTCACCGGCAGAACGGCCACGGCCAACGCCACCCGGGACCCCGCGGGCGGCCGGGTGGTGGCCACGACGAGAGTCTTGAACACCCGCTCGGGGGCCACGCCGAGCCGGTCGCCGAGGACCTGCGCGGCCTCTGCGCCGTAGGCGTCCGAGCCGGCCTCGTAGGTGTGGACCGCGTGGGGGACGCCGGCGGATCGTAGTGCGGCGATCGCCGGGGTCGCGGCAGCGCCGGACTTCCTACCCATACGCGCCGAGTCTAGTGACGTGGCGTCGGTGCCGGGCCGCGTGGAATAGGCCCGGCGGCGCCGGCGTTGCTCAGGTCGAGCGCCCGGGGGCCCGCCCCGGGTCCGGAGAGGAGGGTGCGATGCGGACCGCCGTCCTGGACGCCCCCCGTGTACCGATAGACTCGTCGGCACCGACGGGTGAGGAGTACCGGTTGCCGACCGAGTTGCCGATCGACGCGGCAGAACAGCGGGCCGAGCAGTTCGAGGAGCTGGCCATGCCGCTCCTCGACCAGCTGTACGGCGCCGCCCTGCGGATGACGAGGAACCCCGCCGACGCCGAGGACCTGGTCCAGGAGGCCTACGCCAAGGCCTACGCCGGCTTCGACTCGTTCAAGCAGGGCACCAACTTCCGGGCGTGGATGCACCGCATCCTCACCAACGCCTACATCAACCACTACCGGCGCCGGCAGCGCCAGCCCGCGCAGTACCCGACCGACGAGATCACCGACTGGCAGCTGGCCGCCGCGGCCGAGCACACCTCGACCGGACTGCGGTCGGCCGAGGTCGAGGCCATGGAGCTGCTGCCGGACGACGAGATCCGCGCCGCGCTCGCGCAGCTCCCCGAGGAGTTCCGGATGGCGGTCTACTACGCCGACGTCCAGGGCCTGCCGTACAAGGAGATCGCGGAGATCATGGACACCCCGCTGGGGACCGTGATGTCCCGCCTGCACCGGGGCCGCAAGCAGCTCCGTGAGTTGCTGCGCGACGTGGCCGCCGAGCGCGGCTTCGGGCGCGAGCGCTCGGAGGAGGGGTCATGAAGGAACACGACCCGCGTCTCGACGAGATCGACTGCGCTGCGGCCCGGCGCGACCTCTCGCTGCTGGTGGACCTCGAGTGCGACGACGCCTGTCGCTCCCGCCTGGAGCACCACCTGGCCGGCTGCCCGGCCTGCCGCGAGCTCTTCCTCTCCGAGCGCCGTCTCAAGGCCAAGCTGTCCCGCTCGTGCTGTGAGAAGGCCCCCTCGGGGCTGCGGGAGCGGCTCATGGTGGAGATCCGACGCACCACGGTCACCACGACCGACGCCGACGGCCACACGGTGGTCCGGCACACGACCACCGTGGAGCGCCGCGAGGAGAGCTGAGCCCGCGGTGCGACCACACAGAAGGGCGGGCACCGCACGGTGCCCGCCCTTCTGTGTGGTCGCGGTGGCCCGAACTCAGGCGTTCGGCCGCTTACCGTGGTTGGCGTTCTTCTTGCGACGATCCCGCCGCTTGCGTCCACGCTTGCCCATGGTCGACTCCTTTCGTCGGTATACCAGTGTCCCATGCGAGGTCGCATGTGGTTGCATTGAGGCGTCCGGGGGTCCGTCTACCTGAGAAAGCGTGAGGAACCACCACATGGCCGAAGAGGTCCGTGCCGAGATGGTCGCCAATGTCATGGAGGTCGTCTCGGCGGCCGGCACCGAGGTCGCCGAGGGCGACACGATCGTGTTGCTGGAGTCGATGAAAATGGAGATTCCCGTGCTCTGCGAGACGGCGGGGACGGTCTCCGAGGTGGCGGTCGCCCCGGGCGACGTCATCCAGGCGGGTGACCTCATCGCAGTCATCGACTGACCGACGGCGTACGGACGAGACCGCGGCCCGCGTCCCCTGTGGGGGAGGCGGGCCGCGGTCTTGTCCGTCCGACGGTGTGGGTCAGACGGTGGTCCGGGTGCGGGCGCGGCGGCGCTTGAGGGCGCGACGCTCGTCCTCGCTCATGCCGCCCCACACGCCGGCATCCTGGCCGGATTCGAGGGCCCAGGTGAGGCACTCGGCGGTGACGGGGCAGCGGTTGCAGACGATCTTGGCCTCGGCGATCTGCGCGAGGGCCGGTCCGGAATTGCCGACGGGGAAGAACAGCTCGGGGTCCTCGTCGCGGCAGATGGCCTTGTGGCGCCAGTCCATGGGAACTCCTAACAAACGTGTGTGGCGTGCGAAGGTGCGCCGGACACGGGTGGACACCGCCCGCCGGGCCGCCCGGGCAGGGTACGGTCGTGGGCGTGCGTCATCGCCCGTGTCAGGCGATCGTGATGGGGGAGCCCGCCCCGCGAACCCGCCTTCCGAGGAAGGTCGGGCGCTCCGGTTAAGGCCAGGCAAACACGGCGTGTCTGCGTTGTTACGGATGATCGTGCCACGATTCCGTGACAAGTCAACCCTCATTCTGGTCGATGTGGCAAAGGTCACGCGAGAAGTCAAATCGGGCCAAAACCGCATGCCAGCCCCAGGGTGGTGGGGGTCCGGGAGGGGCCGCGTCCTACGCTGGAGAGGTGAACGCGAGCCAGCCAGAGAACAACGCCCCGGCCCACGGCCCCGTCGATCCCCGCGACGCCATCCCCGCGCCGGTCCGGATCGCCGGCTGGATCGCCTCCGCGCAGGGCCTCGCGGGTCTGGGCGCCGCCGTCTACCTCGCCGCGCACGCTGCCATGGGCTACCGCGAGGAGACCGTCGCGATCAGCGGCTACGGCACCGCGCTGTGGTTCCTCATCTTTGCCGGAGCCCTGCTCGCCGCCGGGATCGGGCTGCTGCGCGGCCGGCGCTGGGGGCGGGGCCTGGTGGTGATCGCCGAGCTCCTGCTGCTCTTCGTGGCCTGGTACATGGTGATGGGGTCGGGCTGGTGGCCCGCCGCGGGGGTCGCCCTCGGTGTGGTCTGCGTGGCGTCCCTGGTCTCGCTCTTCCGCCGCGACGCCCTGGCCTGGTACGCCGCCTGAGCCGGGCTCAGTCCGCGATCATCTTGTAGGCGTACACAGCGCCGCCTCGGCGTTCGTAGAGGATGTCGCCGACCTGGGCGAGACCGACCACCTCGTCGTCGTCGGGCACCCGGTCGTCGCCGCCGTCCCGCCCTTCGGCGGCGGGGTCGTGGCGGTGTTCGCCCGTCCCGTGGTCGAGGACGGAGAAGCCGTCGCCGGTGGGCACGAGCACCCACTCTCCTCTGGTGCTGGTCGTGGACGTCGGGTCGTGGCCGCCGGTGAGGCCGGGGCCGGTGGTCCCGTCCGCGGTCCACGCGTGCTCCCCGGAACCCACCCGGAAGGCATGGGTTGCCGCACCGTCGAACCAGCGGACCTGCCCGTCGTCGCCGGCCACGGTGTCCGCCGACGGCGCCCGGGTCGGCGCGCCCGGCAGGGTGAGGACGCGGGTGTGCTCGGTGGGCGAGGTGTACCGCTCGACCGTCCACTCCGCGCCCCGCTCGCGCACGGCGAGCACGGCGGTGTCGGTCACGTCGATGATCCACAGTCCGTCGGCGTCGGTGGGTGCCGAGTCGACCTCCTCCGGCTGCCGGTTGTCGGCGGGCACCGTGGCGGAGACGGTGAGGCGCACCGTGGCCTCGCCCGGGCAGCGTTCGGCCACGGCGAAGCGGAGGTCCGTGAGATCCCCGCCGAGAATCGTGCACCCGGAGCGCGGCTGCATGCCGGCCTCCTGGGGCGCCTCCACGGCGCCGTACTCCACGGTGCGTACCAGGTCGTCACGCCAGATCTCCACCCGGTCCGGTCCCATTGCGAGCACGTGGGCCCATGTGGAGCGCATCTCCATGGTGTCGGCGAAGGCGCTCTGGCGGGTGGCCAGGTAGGTCTGCGTGGTGGGGTCGATCGCGGTGACGTCGCTGCAGCCCGCCGCCCCGTGGAAAGCTGCCACGAGGCGGTCGGCGAAGAAGGTCGCCGCGCACGGTGTGCCGGCGTGGGAGTAGCTCCAGCGCTCCTCGCCCGTGCCGGCATCGCGGCCGACGAGTGTGTCGTCGTGCACCGTGACGAGGTTGCCCGTGGTGACGAGCGGGGCCCCCGACCCCGCCGAGGGGTGGGACCACAGCGGCGAGAGCGCCGTGGGCATCCCGGCTGCCGGACCGTAGGTGGGCTGTGGCGCATCGGCGGCGCGGAGGTCGGAGCGCGCGGCACTGCCGGTGGCCAGCACCGCGGCGGCGGTGAGGATCAGCGCCAGGGTGATGACGGCGGCGGCGACGAGGTCCCGCCACGTCCTGCGTTCGGGCGGTGGCGCCACCGGCGGTCAGCCCTCGGTGGACCCGGACTGCGCCGGACCGGAACCGGTTCGCCGCCGACGACGGCGGCGCCGCGGGGCCGACCCGTCGCCGCCCGCCGCCTGCCCGGAGCCGCCGGAGCGCTCGGCGTCGCCGGACCCCGAGTCGCCACTGCCCGAACCGTCGCTGTTCGAGCCGGTGGCTGCGCCGCCGCGGGTGCGACGCCGCCGCGGACGCGAGCCGCCCTCGCCGCCCGAGCGCCGGGGGCCGCGCTCGTCGCGGTCGGACGGCCGCCGACCCGACCCGGTGCCGGTCGCGGCGCCGACGCGCCCGCCCGCGCCCTCGGGGATGCCGAGGTCTGAGCGCAGGTGCGGCGAGGTGGAGTAGGTCTCGACGGGCTCGCCGAAGCCCAGGCCCAGGGCCTTGTCGATGAGGCCCCAGCGGGGGACGTCGTCCCAGTCCACGAGCGTGATCGCAACGCCGGTGCGCCCGGCGCGGCCGGTGCGGCCGATGCGGTGGACGTAGGTCTTCTCGTCCTCCGGACACTGGTAGTTGATGACGTGGGTGACGTCGTCGACGTCGATGCCGCGAGCGGCGACGTCGGTGGCCACCAGGACGTCGACGTCCCCGGTCCGGAACGCCTTGAGCGACTTCTCGCGGGCCACCTGGCCCAGGTCGCCGTGGATGGCGCCCACCCGGAACCCGCGGTCGGCGAGCTCGTCGGCGAGCTTCTGCGCCGTCCGCTTGGTGCGGGTGAAGATCATCGTGGAGCCACGGCCCTCGGCCTGGAGGATCCGGGCCACCACCTCGGGCTTGTCCAGAGAATG
The DNA here is from genome assembly GCF_045369825.1 of Dietzia sp. 179-F 9C3 NHS. NCBI lineage: Bacteria > Bacillati > Actinomycetota > Actinomycetes > Mycobacteriales > Dietziaceae > Dietzia > Dietzia sp. 179-F 9C3 NHS. Next base: position 95,822 of record NZ_JBIQES010000007.1, on the reverse strand, counting down.
CGCCCGGTAGACGTGCTGCGTGGTGTTCTCGTGCGTGGCGCCGGAGTCGGCGGCCTCGGCCCGGATGTGCGTGGGCTTGGTGAGGAACGTGCGGGCGAGCGTGATGATCGGCCCGGGCATCGTGGCGGAGAAGAGCATGGTCTGCCGCTGCTCGGGGACCATGCGCAGGATCCGCTCGATGTCGGGCAGAAAGCCCAGGTCCAGCATCTCGTCGGCCTCGTCCAGCACGAGCACCTCGACCTTGCCCAGCACGAGCTTGGCCTGGTTGGCCAGGTCCAGCAGGCGGCCCGGGGTGCCCACCACCACGTCGACGCCCTTTTCCAGCGCCTCGATCTGCTGCTCGTACGGGGTTCCGCCGTAGATGGAGAGCACCTTGAGCGGGCGCGTGCCGGAGTCGGTGGTGGCGCTCAGGCCGGTCGCGGCGATCTTGAGGTCCTGTGTGACCTGGAGGCACAGCTCGCGGGTGGGGACGATGACGAGCGCGCGCGGCGTGCCGTCGAGCGCTCGGGTGCCCTCACCGGCCGAGACGCGGTGCAGCAGGGGCACGCCGAAGCCGTAGGTCTTGCCCATGCCGGTGCGGGCCTGGCCGATGAGGTCCGAGCCCGCGAGGGCCAGCGGCAGCGTGAGCTCCTGGATCGCGAAGGTGTGGGTGATTCCGCGCTCTTCCAGCGCGGTGACGATCTCGGGCCGGACGCCCAGCTCGGCGAAGCTCGGGGAGGAGGCGGAAGACGGGGCATCGACGACGGCGGTCGTGGTGGCCATGCCGTCTATCTCGGTCGTGGTGACATCTGTGGTGGACAGGGTGGAGCCTTTCTCGTCTCGCGCGCGGAGGTCGGGGCCGTGAACTGCTCGGCCGCGGCGAGCGGGTGCGCGCACACTTCCACGTCCGACCCGGCCCGGCCGACGGTGCGGTCCCCCGGGGTGACGTGTGCACATCCTATCCCGTGACGACGCGTCCCGCGGGGGCCGGGTTAGCCTGGGGCCGACGCAAGGACAGGTGACGGCGCGAGGCGCGCCGGTGAGAAGGAGGGCATGCGCGTGGAGGTCAAGATCGGTATCGCGGACAGCAACCGGGAACTCGTGTTCAAGACGGCGATGCGCCCGGAGGAGGTCCAGCAGCGCGTCGAGTCCGCGCTCACCGCGGACGGGCGCGCCGTCCTGGAGCTCGACGACGAGAAGGGCCGCCGCTACCTCGTGGCCACCGCACGGATCGCCTACGTGGAGATCGGCGAGTCCCGGCCGCGCCAGGTGGGCTTCCTCTCCTAGTCCCGGCCCGCCGGCTGGCGCGGGACCTTGGACAGCCCGCCCCAGCACAGGGCCACGGTCGTGGACACGGCGTCGGCCCGCGGGATCGGCCGTCCGGCGTCGAGCCAGTGGCCGGCGCTCACCCGGCTGGCGCCCACCACGCCCACGGCGAGCAGCCGGGAGCGGTGCACGTCGAGCCCGGAGTCGCCGCGGACCAGATCGTGCACCGCGTCGATACAGCCGTCGGTGGCGCGGTCGAGTTCGCGGCGCACCTGCTCGTCGGCGGCCTCGGAGGCGAAGACCAGACGGAAGCCCCGGGTGTCGGTGTCGGCGTAGGCGAAGAACGCGTCGACGGCCGCCTCCACCCGGCGGCGGTTGTCCGACGTGGAGTCCAGCGCGGCCCGGATGCGGTCGAGCAGAACGTCCACGTGGTGGCGCAGGACCTCCAGATAGAGGTCGCGCTTGGAGTCGAAGTGCTGGTAGAGCACGGGCTTGGAGACCCCGGCGACCACCGCGATGTCGTCCATGCCGGAGGAGTGGAAGCCCTGGTCCACGAAGACGGCGCCGGCCGCGTCGAGGAGTTGGCGCCGCCGGGCGCCGCGGGGGAGCCGCGTCGCCCTGGCGCGCGCGGGATCCGCGGCGAGCGGGCCGTCCGGGCTCGGCATGTGTGACTCCTGTCCTCCCGGGCGGTGTTGATGGCCTGACGCCCGGGCGGGTCGGACATTACCCGCACGACGGAGTGCCGAGAGAGGTGGCCACGCGCGATGTGGGATCGTGGAGGCCGCGATCGCACGGGATCAGGAGGAGTACGGATGAGCGACGGACGTCGGCGGATGCCGGGTGGTGGGGACGCCACGGCCGCGTCCGCACCCGTGCCGCGGTCCGGCACCTCGTCGTCGTCCCCTCGGGACTCCGGGTGGGGGGAGCGCCGCGAGCGGGCCCCGTACTACCCGCCGCGCACCGAGCCGCTCCGCGCCCCCTGGGACCCCGAGGAGTCCGGCCCCGGTCGCCGGCGGTCGGTCCCGGGCGGCCGCGACCACCTACGCCGGCAGACGGCGCTGGGCCGGTTCGTCACCACCTGGGGTTGGCGCGCGTACGCCATTCCGGTCCTCGTGGTGCTCACCGCGCTCGTCATCGCCGACTCCGTGTGGAACCCCCGAGAGGCCGAGACGGACACCGCGTCCGCGGCGGGCACGGAGACGCCGGTCGTCGTGGGCGGACCCGGACCCGGCATCCCGCCGCCGCCCTCGGGCCTGCTCCCCGACGGGGCGCCGTTCATCGAGGAGGGGACGGGGGAGTACCGCGTGGTGCCCGGTGCGACGGACCGCGTCGGCCGGCCCTCCGCCGAGTTCTTCACCTACACGGTCGAGGTGGAGGAGGGTGTCGACACGGTGGAGTTCGGCGGTGACGACGCCGTGGCCCGCATGGTCGACGCCACGCTCGCCAACCCCATGAGCTGGACGGGCGACGGGGCCGTGGCCTTCCAGCGGGTGGAGGGCGAGGACGTGGCGTTCCGCGTCTCCCTGGCGAGTCCGATGACCGTCCGGGAGAACTGCGGCTACGACATCGAGGTGGAGGCGAGCTGCTTCAACTCCTCCACCGGGCGGGTCTACCTCAACCTCGCCCGCTGGGTCCGGGGCGCCCGGTCCTTCCAGGGCGACATCGGCTCGTACCGCCAGTACCTCGTCAACCACGAGGTGGGCCACGCGATCGGGCACCCGATGCACGAGCCGTGCCCGGCCGACGGCGCGCTCGCGCCGATTATGATGCAGCAGACCTTCGGCGTGACCAACGCGGACATCTTCCGGCTCGACCCGGAGGGGGTCGTCCCGGACAACGACGACACGTGTCGGTACAACGCCTGGCCGTTCCCCGAGGGCCCGCGGGGGGACGGGTGACCGCCGCCGGCCCGGGCGGGGCGCTGCCGCCGCTGGTGGACCCGGGGCCCGAGCTCACCGCCGAGGACCGGGAGCGGTACTCCCGGCACCTCCTGCTCGGCGCGATCGGCGAGGAGGGGCAGCGCCGCCTGCGCGCCGCGTCGGTGTTCGTCGTGGGCGCCGGCGGCCTGGGGGCGCCGATCCTGCTGTATCTCGCCGCCGCGGGGGTCGGGCGCATCACCGTGGTCGACGACGACGACGTCGACCTGGGCAATCTCCACCGGCAGGTGATCCACTCGGTGCCCGCGATCGGGCGGCCCAAGGTGGAGTCGGCCCGCGACCGGCTCGCCGAGCTCGCCCCCGGAGTCCGCGTCGACGCGGTTCGCGCGCGGCTGGACGCGCTGACCGTCGGCGAGCTCCTCGAGGGCCACGACCTCGTGCTGGACGGCAGCGACAACTTCGCCACCCGCTACCTCGTCTCGGACGCGTGCGAGATCGCCGGGATCCCGGTGGTCTGGGGGACGATCGACAGGTTCCGCGCCCAGCTCGCCGTCTTCTGGTCGCGCCCGCCCGCGCCGGCCGAGGGGGTCACACTCCGCGACCTCTACCCGGCCCCGCCGCCGCCCGGCTCCGTGCCGAGCTGCGCCGAGGCCGGGGTCGTGGGCGCCCTGCCCGGGACGGTCGGGTCGATGATGGCGATGGAGGCGGTCAAGCTCGTCACCGGCGCGGGTCGGCCTCTGCTCGGTCGGCTCGTGCTCATGGACCTGCTCGAGTCCACCCAGCGGACCGTGACGATCCGCCCCGACCCGTCCCGCGAGCCCGTCACCGCGCTCCCCGAGGACTCCGGCGACGCCGGCTGCGAGGTACCCGACGACGCGGCGGCCGGGGTCCCGACGGTCGGCGCCGCGGATCTCGCCGCCGAGCTGGGCGGCGCGGTCCCGCCCGTCCTCGTCGACGTCCGCGGCGCGGGGGAGCGGGCGATCGCCGCGATCGAGCCGTCGGTGTGGGTCCCGCTGGACGCGGTGGCCGAGGACGCGGCCGACCCCACCGGGGTGCTGGGCCGAGCGGCCGCCGCGGGACCGCTCGTCGTGTACTGCAAGTCCGGGGTGCGCTCGGCACGGGCCGCCGCGACGCTCACCGCCGCGGGCCTGGCCGGGGTGCGGTCGCTCGAGGGCGGGATCGACGCGTGGACCCGGGACGTCGACCCGTCCCTGCCCGGGTACTGACGGACGGGGCGGGTACGGTGGTCGGCGTGAACGAGGTGGCGGTTCCGGAGCACGTCCTCGGCGCGTTCGGCGTCGGGGACGCGGCGGTCGTGCCCGTGGTCGCCGGGTCCGGCACCGGCTGGCTCGCCGACGCGGGCGCGGGTGTTCCCGGGGTCGTGCTCCGCTCGGTGGCCGACACCGCCCTCGCCAACTGGTCCGCGCGCGTCCGCGAGGAGCTGGACGTGCCCGGTCTGCGGGTGGCCACCCCGGTGCGCTCCCGCGACGGTCGGCACGTCGTGAGCGGCTGGCGGGCCGACCGCGCGGTCCCGGGTCGGCCCGAGGCGCGCGCCGACGAGACCATCGCCTGGTCCGCACGGATCAACGCCGCGCTCGCCGACGTCGAGCGCCCGCGGATCGTCCGCCGCCCGTCGGTGCGTCCGTGGGCCGAGATCGACCTCTTCGCCTGCGCCGAGGCGGCGGCGTGGGACGGCGACCCGGAGCACGACCTCTCGCCCGGCATGGAGGATCGGGGGACCCCGTTCGCCACCCACCGGGCCGCGGCGCTGCTCGGGGCGCGCGGCCTGGTCCGGCTGCGCCGCCCGGCCGCCCCGCCCGCCGTCGGCGTCGGAGTGGTCCACGGGGACCTCGCCCAGGGCCTGCTCTTCGACGACACCACCGAGCCGGCGCTCACCGACATCGTCCCCTACGCCCGTCCGGCCGCGTGGTCCGCGGCCGTCGTCGCCGTGGACCATCTCTCGTGGGGCACGGCCGACGTCGGCGTCCTCGACCGCTGGCGCCACCTGGACGACTGGCCGCAGATGGTCATCCGGGCGGCGATCTTCCGGCTCGCCGTGCACGCCCTGCACCCCGGATCGTGCCCGGCCGCCGTCGATGGCCTGCAGGTCATGGCCCGCGCCGTCGAGGAGTTCGTGGGCGGCACCGGGGGATGAGCCCGCGTCCCGCCCGCCCCGACCGCGACCGGGGCGCCCTGGCCTTCCCGCTCCTCGCCCTGGTGGGCGTGGTGCTGGTCTCACTCAACCTCCGCACCGCGGTCACCTCGATCAGCCCGCTCCTCGGGGAGATCGACGCCGAGATCGGCCTCGGCGCCACCGGCATGGGGCTGCTCGGCATGGTCCCCACGGCGATGTTCGCGCTGTGGGGCGTCCTCACCCCGGTCCTGCTGCGCCGCGCCGGCCTCGAGACGGTCACCGTCGGGGCCATGGTGGCGGCCGCGGGCGGGCAGGTCGTCCGCGCGCTGGCCGACGACCCGTGGGCGATGGGCGTGGGCTCGCTCGTCGCGCTGGCCGGCATGGGCATCGGCAACGTCGTGGCGCCCCCGCTGGTCAAGAAGTACTTCCCGCGGCACGTGTCCGCGGTGAGCACGCTGTACATCACCGGACTCCAGGTCGGGACCGTCGTCCCCGCGCTCCTCGCGGTGCCGGTGGCCGACGCCGCGGGGTGGCGGATGTCGATCGGCTGGTGGGCGGCGCTCGCGCTCGTCGCGGTGGTGCCCTGGGCGATCGAGATCGCCCGCCACGGCTCGCCGGTCGTCGGCGGGCCCGCCGCGGGCGCGGGGACGCGGATCCGGCCGTGGCGCTCGCCGGTCGGGCTCGCGCTCGCCCTGTTCTTCGGTACCAACTCGCTGTGCACGTACGCGTTCTTCACCTGGATGCCGGCCGTCGCCGAGTCGATCGGCATGTCCCGCGCGGAGGGCGGCATCGCGCTGGCCGTGTTCTCGGCGATCGGGTTGATCGCCGCGCTCGTCGTGCCGTGGATCGCGGGACGCGTCGACGACCCCTACGTCGTCGTCGTGGTCTCCGTGGCGTGCTACCTGGCCGGCTTCGCCGGCCTGCTCTGGGCGCCCGGCGCCGCGCCCTGGATCTGGATTGTGCTCGTGGGCGTGGGACCCAGCACCTTCCCGCTGTGCCTCACGCTCATCAACCTCCGGACCCGCACCGCGGCGGGCTCCGCCGCGCTCTCCGGGTTCTCGCAGGGCGTCGGCTACACGGTGGCGAGCCTGGGGCCGATCGTGTTCGGCGCCCTGTTCTCCCGCGTCGGCCTCGGGGCCGGGCTCGCCTTCCTCCTGGGCGTGCTGGCAGTGATGACCGTGGTCTCGCGGGTCGCATGCCGACCGCGGATGCTCGAGGACACCCTGCGCTGACCCGGCCCGCCCGCCGGTGTGTGCGGGCGGTGTCCGAGGCGTGTGGTCTCATCGATCCGTGACCGAGACCCCGCCCCCCACCGACCCGCGCGGCCCCGCCTGGCCGCCGGAGCTCGACGGGCTCCTGCGCCGCGACTGGCGGGAGCCGGGGCCGGGGGACCGGTGGGTGGTGCGCGGCGGGCCGGGCACCGGCAAGACCACGCTCGTCGCGGACGCGGTCCGCGCGGCGGTGCGCGGAGGCGTGGGCCTGGACGGGGTGCTCGTACTGACCGCTTCCCCGGCGTCCGCCGCCGACCTCATGGACCGGGTGACGCGCGGCCTGGACGCCGACCTCGTGGTGGGGACGGACGCCCCGGTCCGGACGGTGCACTCGCTGGCCTACGCGGTGGTGCGGCTCGCCGCCGCCCGCGCGGAGGCCCCGCCCCCGCGCCTGCGGACCGGGGCCGAGCACGACGCGCTCATCCGCGAGACGCTTCTCGGCGAGGTCGCGGACGGCGCCCCGGACTGGCCCGAGCGGCTCCGGCCCGCGCTGTCGACCGTCGGCTTCGCCCGCGAGCTCCGCGATCTGCTCCTGCGGGCCCTCGAGCGGGGCATCGGGCCCCGCGAGCTGGCCCGGCTCGGCCGCACCGCCGACCGGCCCGCGTGGGTCGCCGCGGCGGGTTTCCTGCGCCGGCACGAGGAGCAGATGGCGCTGCGGTCCGGGCTGCGCGGCGGGGAGTCCGACGTCCCGGAGGCGCTCAACGCGGCCGACCTCGTGGGGGCGGCCCTCGACGCGCTCACCGCCGACCCGGACTTGCGCGGGTGTTTCCGCGCGCGCAGGCTCGTCGCGGTGGACGACGCCCACCACCTCGACCCGCTCGCCTCCGAGTTCGTGGCCGCGGTGGGCGGCGGCGCCGAGGTGCTGCTCGTAGCCGAGGACGGCGACCAGTCGGTCTACCGTTTCCGGGGTGCCGACGGGGGGCTGGCCCGCGCCGTGCTCGAGCAGGGCGGGCGGTCCGTTGACCTGCTCGCCGGTCACCGGATGGCGCCGGCGGTCGCGGCGGTCGCCGCCCGGGTGGCCGCCCGCCTGCCGGGGCTCGCCCGCCACCGCCCGGCCGAGCCCGGGCCGGCCGGCGCGACGGCCCCGGATGACGCGGGGCGCGACCCCGGATCGGTGGAGGTGACGGTCGCGCGGTCGGCGGCCGCGGAGGCGGCCCTCGTCGCGGACTTCCTGCGCCGGCGCCACGTCCTCGACGGGATCGCCTACGGCGAGATGGCCGTGATCACGCGCTCGCTACCGCGGATGACCGAGGCGCTCCTGCCCGCGCTCGACGCCGCGGGCGTGCCGGTGGTGGATGCCGGCGCCCAGCTGCCCCCGGCCCACGACCCGGTGGTCGCGGCGCTCCTCGCGCTGGTCCGCTCGGCGCTGCCCGGCGCCGAGCGGGGCCCGCACGCTGACCCCACCGCGGTGTTAGCCCTACTCTCCGGGCCGATCGGGCGGGCGGACCCGGTGGCCATGCGGCGCCTGCGCCGGGGACTGCGTCGGTCCGGCCACGGCGGGTCCCGGCCCAGCGCCGAGACGCTCCGTGACCTGGTGACGGCGGAGAGCGCGGACGCCACCGGCCTCACCGCCGTGGAGTTGGCGCCGGTGACGCGGGTCCGGCACGCGCGGGACGCCGTGCGCCGCGCGATCGACGAGGCCGGGACCGTCGAGGAGGTGCTGTGGGCGGCGTGGTCCGCCTCGCGTCTCGAGCGACGGCTCGTCCGACAGGCACTCGCCGCGGACGCGTGGTCGCGCTCGGCGGACCGCTCGCTCGACGCGGTGGTGGAGCTGTTCGCGCACGCGGCGGACTACGTGGACGGTGTCCCCGGCGGCTCGGTCGCGCTGTTCTGCGACATGGTGGCGGGGGAGGACCTGCCCGCGCCACGCCGCGCGGACACCCGCGTCCGCGGGGGAGCGGTGAGCGTGCTCTCCGCGCACGCCGCCGTCGGCCGCCAGTGGCGCGCGGTGGCCGTGTGCGGAGTGCAGGACGGGTGGTGGCCGGCCCCGCGGCGACGCTCGGGTCTGCTCGGCGTCGACGAGCTGGTGGACCTCACCGAGGTCGCCCGCGTCGGACCCACGCCGCCGGAGGCGGAGCGCGCGGCCTCGTCGGCCGCGTCCCGGGCCGCCGAGGAGCGGCGTCTGTTCTACGTCGCGTGCTCGCGGGCGCGCACCCACCTGCTCGTCACCGCGGTCGAGTCGCCGGAGGAGGGCGACGTGGCGGCCTCGCGCTTCGTCGACGAGATCGTGGACCTGGGCACGGTCCGCCGCCGGCCCCCGCCCCCGGCCACGCCTCCGCCCACCCCGACCGTGTTCTCGCTCGCCCACCTCGCCGTGGACCTGCGCGCCGCGGTGCTCGACCCGGCCGGGGACCCGGACGATGCGGCGCACGCCGCCGGCCTGCTCGCGGGGCTGCGCGACGCCGGGGTGGCGGCCGCCGACCCGGCGACCTGGTACGGGGCCGAGGGCGTCTCCACCGACGCGCCGCCGTTCCCCACCGCGGAGGACGAGCCGAACGCGGTGCTCTCGCCCTCGGGCTTCGGCACCCTCGAGGAGTGCCCCCTGCGGTGGTTCCTGGAGAAGGCGTCGGCCGGCGCCGGCGACCCAGGGGCCGCAGCGCCGATGCGCCGCGGGTCGGCGGTCCACGCCCTGGCACAGGCCGTCGAGGGCGGGGTCGGGCCCGACGCGCTGCGCGCCGCGGTCGAGCGTCGCGCGGAGGCGCTCACCGGGGCCCGCGGGTGGTTCGCGCGCCGCGGCGCCGACGACCTCGTCGCGATGGCCGAGACGTTCCGTGCGTGGCGCAGCGCCACCCGCGACGTGTTCACCACGGCCGGGGTCGAGGAGGCGTTTTCCTGCGACCTGGCCGGCGGCGTCCGGGTCCGGGGGCGGATCGACCGGCTCGAGGCCACGGAGGCGGGGGAGGTGCTCGCGGTAGACGTCAAGACCTCCGCGACGCCGGCCCGCAAGGCCGATGCCGCGGTCCACCCCCAGCTCGCCCTCTACCAGCTCGCCGTCGCCGAGGGCGCCGTCGAGGCCGCGTCCGGCCGCCCGCCCGGAGGGGGGCTGCTCCTCTACGTTGGCGGCCGGGCGGGCCGCCCCGCGGTCGAGCGCCACCAGGACCCGCTCACCCCCGCTGCTGCGGACGATCTGGCCCTGCGGGTGCGCGAGGCCGGGCACGCGACGCTCGGACCCGGCTACCGCGCACGCGTGGGTCCCTGGTGCTCGCACTGCCCGGTGCGGTCCAGCTGCCCGGCCCGCCCCGAGGGACGGCAGGTGACCTCGTGACGCCGACTGATCACGCACGGCCGTCGATCGGGCCCGACGCCATCGCCGACGCCCTCGGGGTCTTCCGCCCGACTGCGGAGCAGGCCGAGGTCGTGGCCGGTCCCGCCGAGCCCACCCTCGTGCTCGCCGGCGCGGGTGCGGGCAAGACCGAGACGATGGCCGCCCGGGTCGTGTGGCTGGTCGCCAACGGGCACGCCCGGCCGTCGGAGATCCTCGGCCTGACCTTCACCCGCAAGGCCGCTCAACAGTTGTCGAGGAGGATCCGGCGGCGACTGGACGCCCTCGGGCGCAGCCCGCTGTGCACCGGTCCTGACGCCGACCCGGCCGTCGCCGAGGCGATCCGCACCGAGGACCCGCAGATCTCCACCTACCACGCCTACGCAGGCACCCTCCTGGGCTCCTACGGACTACTGGTCCCGGTCGAGCCCGATTCCCGCCTGCTCTCGCCGACCGAGGGGTTCCGGCTCGCCTACGACGTCGTCTCGACGTGGGAGTCGCCGCTGACCACCGGCTCGTCCGCGGCCCGTGTGACGCGCGACGTCCTGGCGCTGGCCGGGCAATTGTCCGAGCACCTCGTCACCACCGATGACCTGCGGGCCCACCCGGACCTCGTCTCGACACTCGTGGCCACGCTGCCCGGCGGCCCCGGTCAGCGGGCGGCGCCGACGGCCTGGCTCGAGGCCTGCGCCACCGCGCAGGGGCACCGGGCCGAATTCGCCGACCTCGTCGACGCGGTGGCCGCGCGGATGCGCCGGGAGGGGGCCGTCGACCACGCGTCGCAGATGGCACTGGCCGCCACCGTCGCCCGCGACCACCCGGAGGTCGCGGCCACGGAACGGCGGGCCTTCCGCGTGGTCCTCCTGGACGAGTACCAGGACACCGGCCACTCCCAGCGCGTCCTGCTGTCCTCGCTGTTCGGCGGAGGACCGGACGCGGGCCCGGTGCCCGCCGTGACGGCCGTCGGCGACCCGATGCAGTCCATCTACGGCTGGAGAGGGGCCTCGGCCTCCAACCTCGACCTGTTCCGTACGGACTTCCCCCGCGCCGACGGCGGCGAGGCACACCTGCGGGAGCTCACCACCTCGTGGCGCAATCCAGCCGAGATCCTCGCGCTGGCCAACCGGCTCACCGAGCCGCTGCGGAGCCGCCCGGGATCGATCCCGGTACCCGCCCTGGACGCCCGGCCGGGGGCCGGGGCGGGCGACGTCCGGATGGCCGTCCACGCCACCGCGGACGACGAGCGGGACTGGCTCGCCGACGCGCTCGCCGAGCGGTACCGCGCCGCCGTGGACGCCGGCCGCGTCCCCACAGCCGCGGTGCTCGTGCGACGCAACGGCGACGCCGGGCCGCTCGCAGAGGTGCTGCGCGCGCGGGATCTGCCCGTCGAGGTCGTCGGGGTGGGCGGGCTGCTCGACGTCCCCGAGGTCGCGGACGTCGTGGCGCTGCTCACCGTGGTGGCCCGCCCCGCCGCGGGTCCGGCGCTGCTGCGGCTGCTCACCGGCCCACGGTTCCGGCTGGGCGCGGCCGACCTCGCCGCGCTCGCGCGCCGGGCCGGGACGCTCTCCCTGCGCCGGGCGCCGGCGGTGCCCGGGGCCGTGACCGATGTCGCCGGCCTCGAGGAGATTCTCGATGCCCTGGTCGCCGGTGAGGAGACCGACGCCGCCGGACTCGCGGACGCGCTCGCCGACCCCGGCCCGGCCGACCGGTACAGCGAGGCCGGCCACGCCCGGATCGTCGGGCTCGCTCGGGTGGTCGCGGGCCTGCGGGCCCGGGCCTCGGCACCGCCCGCACGGCTCGTCGCGGCCGCCGAGCAGGCGCTCGGCCTGGACGCCGAGGTGCGCCTGCGCGAACGCGTGGACGGCGGGGAGGGCCGCGAGCAGCTCGACGAGCTGCAGGCGGTGGCCGCGGGCTTCGGCGGGGGAGCCGGGTCGGGGCTCGACGCCTTCCTGGCGCACCTCGAGCTCGCCCGCACCGTCGAGGGCGGGCTGGCACGCGGCGAGGTCGCCGCGACACCGGGGCGGGTGCAGATCCTCACCGTGCACGCTGCCAAGGGACTCGAATGGGAGATCGTCGCCGTGCCGCACGTCTCGGCGGGGATCTTCCCCTCCGACCGTGCGCCCGAGACCGCCGTGCGCACCCCCACGCAACTGCCGGAGGACCTGCGCGGCGACGCCGAGTCAGTGGAGAACCCGGGCGGCGTACCGGTGCCCCGGCTCGACGGGATCGGCGACCGCAGGCTCCTCGAGGAGGCCCTGAAGAAGCACATCGACCGGGTGCGGGGACGCTCCACGGACGAGGACCGCCGCCTGTTCTACGTGGCGGTGACCCGGGCCGAGGAGACGCTGCTGCTCTCGGCGTCGCACCGGCACGGCACGGGCGCCACCCTCCGCGGCCCGTCCACCTTCCTCGCCGAGGCCCTCGAGGCCTGCGAGGGCGAGACCCCAGTCGGCGTCGTCGAGCACCGGGCGGACCCACCGCCCGCCGACCCGGCCGCGGAACCGGAGGTGGAGGCGACGTGGCCGGTCCCGGCGGCGCCGGACCGCCGGGCCGCCGCGGCGGCGGTGGCGGCCGCTCGGCCGATCGACCCCGAGAACGACCAGGCCCCGCCGCCCGGTCCGGCCCGCCGCCGGCACTTCGCCGCGGCCGCACTCCTGGCAGACGCCCGGCGGGCCGCCGAGCGGCACGCGGAGATCACACTGCCCCGCCGCGTCACCGCCGGCGACGTGGTGGCCCTGGCCTCGGACCCCGAAGCGTTCGCCGACCGCCTGCGCCGGCCCGTCCCGTTCCGGCCCGACCGCTTCGCCCGCCGCGGCACCCGCTTCCACGCCTGGCTCGAGCACCGCTTCGGCGCCACCCACCTGCTCGACATCGACGACCTTCCCGGCGCCGGCGACCAGGGGGCCGACGACGGGCTGTCCGAAGCCGACCTCACCGCCCTGCAGGAGGCCTTCGAGTCCTCCCGCTGGGCGCGGCTCACCCCGGAGGCCGTCGAGGTGCCGTTCGAGGTCGGGCTCGGCGACCACCTCCTGCGCGGCCGGATGGACGCGGTCTTCGCCGACGGCGACGGCTGGATCGTCGTGGACTGGAAGACCGGGCGGGTGCCCACGCGCACGGAGATGCCGGCGGTCGCGCTGCAGCTCGCCGTATACCGGTACGCGTGGGCGCGCGTCGTCTCCGCGCGGGAGGGGCGGACCGTCCCGGTCGACCGGGTGCGGGCCGCGTTCCACTACGTCCGTTCCGGGCGTACCGTGGAACCTGCCGACCTGCCGGACGCCCAGGCCCTCCAGCTCGTCCTCTCGGGCGGCGGCGCCCCGGGCGACGGAGACCGGGGTGGGTTGTTGTCCGGCGGACCCGGATAGGCGACGATGGTGCGCGTGACGAACAGGCGGCGCCTCGTGTCCCGGTTCCGGGACGACGACTCGCTCGACAAGAGCCCCGACCACGTCCTCGTGGGCGTGGTGAGCATCCCCGAGGACACCGAGAGCCCGTGGTGGCTCATCGGCAAGCGCGTGCTCATGGCCGTCGGCGCCCTGGTCCTGGCCGCGCTCGTCGTCTACCTGGACCGCGGCGGCTACACGGGGGGCGGCGGACCCGACGGCACGCTGACGATGGTCGACGCCGTCTATTACGCCACCGTGTCGCTCTCGACCACCGGCTACGGGGACATCACCCCGTACACCCAGCAGGCGCGGATCCTCAACACCCTCGTCATCACGCCGCTGCGCGTGGTGTTCCTCATCCTGCTCGTCGGCACGACCCTGTCCGTGCTCACCGAGCAGTCCCGTCAGGCATTCAAAATCCAGCGTTGGAGGAGCGTTGTGCGCAACCACACCGTCGTCGTCGGCTACGGCACCAAGGGTCGGTCGGCGGTCGCCGCGATGCTCGCCGACGAGATCGACCCCGGCGACATCGTCGTCGTCGACACCGACCCCCAGGCCCTCAAGTCGGCCTCGACCCGCGGCCTCGTCACGGTCCAGGGTTCCGCCACCCGCTCCGACGTGCTCAAGCTGGCCGGTGTGACCCGCGCCCGGTCGGTCGTGGTGGCGACCAACTCCGACGACACCTCGGTGCTCGTCACGCTCACCGCGCGCGAACTCGCCCCCAACGCCAAGATCGTCGCCACGGTCCGCGAGTCGGACAACACCCACCTGCTCAAGCAGTCCGGGGCGGACTCGGTGGTGGTCTCCGCCGAGACCGCGGGCCGCCTCCTCGGGCTGGCCACCATCACCCCGACCGTCGTGGGGATGATGGAGGACCTGCTCACGCCGGACGAGGGCTTCTCCATTGCCGAGCGGCGGGTCGAGGAGTCCGAGGTCGGGGGTTCGCCGCGCCACCTCGCGGAACTCGTGCTGGGGGTGGTCCGCAAGGGCCAGCTCATCAAGGTCAACGAGCCCGAGGCGGACGCACTGGAGGCGGGGGACCGGCTGCTCTACATCAAGATGGTCAGTGGCTAGGACGAGCCCGCCGGACCGGTGGCGGGACGACGGTAGGCTGGACCATGATCCACGTCACCCGTCGTCCCTACCCGCCCGGGAGGCCTCCTCGATGCCGTTGGACTTCAGCCTCGACTCGGAACCGCTGCTGTCCCGGTCGGCACCGGACCGCGCCGCGGCACTACGGCAGGACCGGGCCGCACTCGTCGAGGGGTGGGTCTCCGCGCTCGTCGTGCGGATCGACCCCCGCGGCCGGTTCGCCACCTCGGTGGCACCCGACGGGCGGCGGCGCATCCAGTTCGAGCCGGCCTTCGACCTCGCCGAGGAGCCGCTCCACCACGCGGTCTTCCTCGGCCGCGCCGGTGACGGCCGGCACCTCTGGGCGCTGATGGTGGAGGAGCTGGTCGACGATGCGGACGTGCTGGACCTGCGGGCGTGCGGCGCGGATCTCGCGGAGGGCGACGCGTCGCTGGCGGCCGAGGCCGTCGCACTCGTGGGCTGGCACCGGGAGACGGTCCGGGCCCGTGCGCCGGAGCACCATCCGCGCCGCGAGCACGCGGGCTGGGCGGGGGCGGACCCGTTCCACGGCGACCTCGAGTACCCGCGGACAGACCCGGCCGTCATCTGTCTGGTCCACGACGGCTGGCGGCGGGTCCTCCTGGCGCGCCAGCCGAACTGGCCCGAGCGGATGTTCTCCCTCGTCGCGGGCTTCGTCGAGGCCGGCGAGTCTCTCGAGGGCTGCGTGCGGCGCGAGGTGGCCGAGGAGGTCGGCGTGATCGTGGACCACGTCCGCTACCTGGGGAGCCAGCCGTGGCCGTTCCCGCGCTCGCTCATGGTGGGCTTCCACGCGATCGGCGACCCGGACGCGCCGGTGATCCTCGAGGACGAGGAGATCAGCGACGCCCGGTGGCTCGACGTGGAGGAGGTCCGCGCCGCGTTACGCGGAGAGGGCGATCTGCGGGTGCCCGGTCCGGTGTCCATCGCGCACGGCATGCTCCGGTCGTGGGTGACGGCGGTGGACGCCGACGACGCGATGAGCACCGACTGGCGTCTCTGAGCGACCGCGGGTGGTCAGGCCCCGGCGAGCTCGGCGAGCTTGTCCCGGACCTGCGTGGCGAACGGGTTGGTCGCGGTGGTGCCGTCGGAGTAGAGGACGGTGGGGACCACGCGGTCGCCGCCGTTGACGCTCTCGACGAACGCGGCGGCCTCGGCGTCGGCGTCCACGTCGATCTCCGTGTACCCGATGCCGCGGTCGTCGAGCTGCGCCGTGAGGCGGCGGCAGAAGGGGCACCACGAGGTGGTGTAGAGGGTGAGGTCGCCGGACGGGGCGGCGCTGGTCGTCTCTTCGCTCATACGGGTGTCCAACGCCGGGGCCGCCGGGATTCTTCCCGGGGGAGGCCCGCGGGGCCACTGTCCGACCCGGATGCCACGATGGGGGCGTGACGGACAGGGGAGGACAGACCGAGGCGGTGCTCGAGGGGCTCGACCCCCAGCAGCGCCGCGCCGTGCTGGCGCCGCGCGGCCCCGTCTGCATCCTCGCAGGCGCCGGGACCGGCAAGACCCGGACCATCACCCGCCGGATCGCGCACCTCGTCTCCGCGGGGCACGTGCGGGGCGACCAGGTCCTCGCCGTCACGTTCACCTCCCGCGCGGCCGGCGAGTTGCGCATGCGCCTGGCGGCGCTGGGGATCGCCGAGGCCGGGACCGGGCCCGTGCAGGCCCGCACGTTCCACGCGGCAGCGCTGCGCAACCTTTCCTATTTCTGGCCGCGGGTCTACGGCGAGGAGCCGTGGCAGCTGCTCGACGGGCAGTTCCGCGCCGTCGCCCAGGCGGTCCGGCGCGTGGGCCTGGACCCCACCACGGAGACGATCCGCGACGTGCTCACCGAGATCGGCTGGGCCAAGTCCAGCCTGCTCACGCCGGACACGTACGCGGAGCGGGCCGTCGCCCTGTCCCGCGCCACCCCGGTCCCCGCGCCCGAGGTCGCGCGCGCCTTCCGCGCGTACGAGGACCTCAAGGTCTCCGGACCGGTCCGGCTCCTGGATTTCGACGACCTGCTGGGGCACATGGCCGAGCTCGTCGAGGATGTCCCGGCGGTCGCGGAGGAGTTCCGGGACCGGTACCGGTGCTTCGTGGTGGACGAGTTCCAGGACGTCACCCCCGCCCAGCAGCGGCTGCTGGACGCGTGGCTGGGGCGGCGGGACGACCTCACGGCGGTGGGCGACGTCAACCAGACCATCTACACCTTCGCCGGCGCCGAGCCGGACCACCTCCTGCGCTTCCCCGAGCGGTTCCCGGAGGCGACCGTGGTCCGGCTGGAGTCGGACTACCGCTCGACCCCGCAGGTGGTGGACCTGGCCAACGCGGTGATCGGCGCGGCCTCGGGCCGATTCCGTACCGCCGGGCTCACCCTGCGTGGCATGCGGCCGCCGGGGCCCGAGCCGGTGCTCGCCGAGCACGCGGACGAGGACGCCGAGGCGGCGGCCGTGGCCGGTGCGATCGCGGACCTCGTGCACGGCGGGTTCGACCCGGCGGAGATCGCGGTCCTGTACCGGGTCAACGCCCAGTCCGAGCGCATCGAGGCGGCGCTCGACGAGGTGGGGATCGGGTACCGGCTCCGAGGCGGCGAGGGGTTCTTCGAGCGGCCGGCCGTGCGGCGGGCCATGACGGCGATCGACCGGCTCGTCGACGGCTCCGACGAGGCTGCGGCCGCCCGGAACGCCGAGCTCACCGACCCGACGGACGTCGTCCGCGTGATCCGCGAGGCTCTCGAACCGTTGGGGCTCACGACCGCCGAGCCGTCGGGCACCCAGGCACGTGAGACGTGGTCCTCGCTCACCGCGCTCGTGGGTCTGGCGGAGGAGATCGCCACCGTCGAACCCACGCCGGGCCTGCTGCCGGTGGTCGCGGGCCTGCGGGCCCGTGCGGCCGCCCGGCACGCGCCCGACGAGCGCGGCGTCACGCTCGCGTCGTTCCACGCGGCCAAGGGGCTGGAGTGGGACGCGGTCTTCCTCATCGGGGTCCACGAGGGCGGCATCCCCATCAGCCACGCGATCTCGGCCGGGACGGACGCCGTGGAGGAGGAGCGCCGGCTGCTCTACGTGGGCATCACCCGCGCGCGCGAGCACCTCACCGTGTCGTGGAGCCGCAGCCGCCGCGCCGGAGGGCGGGCCACCCGCCGCCCGAGCCGGTTCCTCGACCCCGTCCGGCCCGCCGCCGCGCCGGCGCCCCGGCGTTCCGCCGACGCCCCGGACAAGGGGCGGTGCCGCGGATGCGGGGAGCGCCTCACCGGGCCGATGCACCGCGCGCTGGGCCTGTGCCCGGACTGCTCGGTCGAGGTGGACACCGGGTTGTTCGAGCGGCTGCGGGAGTGGCGTCGGGAGACCGCCGATCGGATCGCCAAGCCCGCCTACACGGTGTTCACCAACGACACGCTCGCGCAGATCGCGCGCGAGCGGCCCACCGACACCCGGTCGCTGGGCCGGATCGGCGGGATCGGCGCGCACAAGCTCGGCGAGTACGGCGACGACGTCCTGAGGATCGTCCGCGGGGGTTGAGGCCGGGCCCGGACGGGCTCGCGGCAGGCGCTCAGGCCTCGTCGGCGAAGATCGCCGGCATCCAGCGTTGCACGACCTCCCGGTAGGGAGCCGTCGCCTCGAGCTGGCACAGCATCCCCACTGATGCCGACAGCACGCGGTGGATGAGCACGTACTCGCGCGGCAGGGTGAACGAGCGCGAGGTGCGGAACTCGCGTCCCGAGATGTCGCCGTAGACCTGAACGATCCCCTGCATCCAGGCGCGGTCGAAGTGGAACTCGGGCTCGCGCATCGGCTCGATGAACGGGTCGAGGAAGGCCATGGCGTCGGCCGGGTCCATGCCGCCGCGGCCCACGTAGCCCGCCCGGTCCATGAGCTCGAGGAGCTGCTCGGCCTCGTCCGCCAGCGCGAGCCGCATCATCGAGGTGAGGATCTGCGGAAAGCCGTCGGGCAGGGGCAGCGCCGCGCCGAAGTCCAGGACGACGAGCCGGTCGTCCGGCGCCAGGAGGAAGTTCCCCGGGTGCGGGTCGCCGTGCATCATCCGGGCGCGGGTGGGGGAGGAGAACTGGAACTCGGCGAGCAGCTCGCCGGCCCGGTTGCGTTCCTCCACGGTGCCGTCGGCGGAGATCCGGCCCAGCGTCCGCCCCTCGGCCCACTCGGTGACGAGCACCTTGGGGGAGGAGGCGAGAACGGCGGGAACCCCGATGAGCGGATCGTCGCGGAACGCGGCCGAGAAGACCCGCTGCGTGTCGGCCTCGGTGCGGTAGTCGAGCTCGGCCACGCAGCTCTCGTACAGCTCGTCGATCACGGCCTTGACGTCGGTGCCGGGGTTGAGCGGGCGCAGCAGGGGGCCGAGGCGTCGCAGCTGCCGCAGGTCCGAGCGGAGCGCCTCGTCGGCGCCCGGGTACTGGACCTTGACGGCGACCTCGCGGCCGTCCGACCACACGGCGCGGTGCACCTGCCCGATCGAGGCGGCGGCGGTTGCCGTGCCGTCGAACTCGGCGAAGCGCTCGCGCCACCGGGTGCCGAGCTGGGCGTCGAGGACTCGCTCGACCTCCGCGGGCGCCATCGGTGGCGCCTCGGCCTGGAGCTTGGTGAGCGCCTCGCGGAACGGCTCCGCGTACTTGTCCGGCATGCCGGCCTCGAAGACGCTGAGCGCCTGGCCCACCTTCATGGCGCCGCCCTTGAGCTCGCCGAGGACCGCGAAGACCTGCTCGGCGGCCTGGTCCATGAGCTCTTCGCCGATGTCTCCGCCGCCGCGGCCCAGGGCGCGCCTGCCCAGCGACCCGGCGGCGCGCCCGGCGATACCCAGCGGGAGCCCGGCGAGCCGAGCCGCTCGGCGGGAGGACGAACGAGGGAGGTCGGACACGACCCCAATCATGACAGAACACCCCCCGGTGTCGTCGCTCCGCACGGACACCGCTGGTGGGCGGGCCATTCGCGGCGGCGCCACAGGCCTTCGGCGGGGTTGATCTCCACGCTGGCGCCGAGCGTCTGCAACGGCAGTGCGGGGTCGCGCGTGGCGTCGACCTCGGCCACCACGAGCGCGGCCGCCGCGGTGAGGGCCGGCACGTCGGCGCCGGGAGTGTGCCCGAGGAGCTGGGCGGCGACGAGCGGCCAGTGCGGGTCCCGGTCGGCGCGGTAGAGGTCCGTGCAGCGCAGACAGGCGGTCTGCCCCGGGAGGACGGTGGGCCCCACCACCACGCGGCCGTCGCGGCAGTGGACGTGCAGGTGCGGCTGCCCGGCGCGGGCGAGCGCGGTGGTGATCACCGGGTCGACGGCCACGGTGTCGGTGATGATGACCAGGTCGGGCACCAATCCGTGGCGGCGCCACGGCGGGCGGTCGGGGTCGAGGGTCAGGCCCGGGCTCGGGCCTGTGGTCACCCGGCACCCGTTGACCGCGAGCGGCCCCCGGAGCACCTGGCTGACCTGCCCCGTCCCGAGCAGGTGGACGCGTCGGACGGGCCCGGGCCGGTCGGGGCACGGCGCCGCGGGTTCGGGCGCGGGGGCGTGGGGCGCGGTGGGGCCGGTGCCGGCGAGTGCGGTGGTGGCGATCCGGACGTGGCCGAGTTCGGCCAGGTGCACGAGGATCCGGGCCACGGCGGGCAGTTCCGCGGTGGGGATCCCCGCCCGGGTGGCGGCGTCGCCGACCGGCGCCCCGCCGTCGAGGGCGGTGAGAAGGGCCGCGAGCCGCCGGGGCCCGCACTCGGGTGGGGCGCCGACCACGACGGCCCGGTCCGGCGCGAGCCCGACCTGGACGGAGCCCTCGTCACGGACCACCACGACGGTGCCGGGGCGCAGTGCGACGCGGGCCGCCCCGGGGTCCGGGGACGGGCCCGGCGCGGTGTCCGGGGCGGTGGCTGTGGTCACGGGCACATCGTGGCACGCGGCGGGTGGCGGCAGGGGGCTCCTCCCGACGGTTCTCCACAGGCCGACCGGCCCGCCGCCGGCCTGTGGACACCGCGCGTCCGGCCGCCGGTGTCCTCTACTGTGGCCGGGTGCCGTCCCCGAAACGTCCCGCCGCCGACGAGCCCGGTGCCGTCGTCGACGAGCTCCCCACCGACCCGGACGACCCGCGAATCGAGATCCGCCGGTCCCGGCGCCGCACGCGTACCGTGTCGGCGCGCCGTGAGGGGGACGGCGTGGTGGTCCTCATGCCCGCCGGCCTGGGGCGCGCCGAGGAGCGGCGGCTCGTATCGGACATGCTCGCCCGGCTCCGACGATCCGGCCGTAGGGCCGGGAACCGGTCCTCGGACGCCGAACTCATGAGGCGGGCCACCGCACTGTCGGCGAGCTGGATGGAGGGCGGGCCCCGCCCGGCGACCGTGCGCTGGGTGGATCCCATGCGCACCCGCTGGGCGTCGTGCTCACCGGACTCCCGCGAGATCCGGATCAGCGAGACGCTCCGCGACGTCCCCGCGTACGTCCTGGACTACGTCCTCGTCCACGAGCTCGCCCACCTGGTGGTCCCGGGCGGCCATCCGCCGGAGTTCTGGGAGCTGGTCCGCCGCTTCCCGCGGACCGAGCGGGCGATGGGCTACCTCGAGGCCTACGCGCGGGTCCTGCGCTCCGGTGGTCGGGGCGGGGACGGGGGGCCCGGCGAGGGACCGGGGGACCTGGTGCGGGACGACGACGAGGACGCCGTCGGGGCCGGCGGCGGCTGACCGCCGGCCGGGCTCAACCGGCGGTGTCGTCGTCGCCGTCGCCCGGACCGCCGGCGTCGCCCCCGGTGTCCGGGCCCCCGGCCTCGCGGAGGAACTGTTCGATCTCGTCGACGCCGGATTCCTCGCCGGTCGACTCGTCGAGGAGCCGGTCGATCACGGCGGCGGGGTTCTCCAGGTCGTCCGCCACCGGTAGCAGGTCGGGGTGACTCCACAGGCCGTCGCGGCGATCGGTTCCCACGGCCTCGCCGACGCGGCGCCACAGTTCGGCGGCCTCGCGGGCCTTGCGGGGGCGCAGCTCGAGGCCGACGAGGGTGGAGAACGCCTGCTCGGCGGCACCGCCGGCGGCGCGCCGGCGCAGCCAGGTCTCGCGGAGGCGCTCCGCGCTGGGCAGCCGGTCCGCGATCGCGGCGGACACGCACGCGTCGACCCAGCCCTCGACCAGCGCGAGGAGGGTCTCCAGGCGGCCGAGCGCGGCCTCGTTGACGTTGGTGACCTTGGGGCCGATGTCGCCGAGGCCGCCCGAGAGCAGCTCCTGCAACTTGCCCGGGTCCTGCAGCGCGGACGGGTCGAGCCCGGAGGCGAACTCGTCGAGGCCCGAGGTGTCCACCCGGATCCCGCGCGCGTACTCGTCGATGGTGGCCAGGACCCGCGCCCGCAGCCAGGGGGCGCCGGCGAAGAGTCGGAGGTGGGCGGCCTCGCGCGCGGCGAGGAACACGGTGACCTCCTGGCGCGGGATCTCGAGCTCGTCGGCGAACGCGTCGATCGCCACCGGGCACACGGCGGCCACCCCGTCGTCGGCGAACGGGATGCCCACCTCGGAGGCGAACAGTACCGCGGTGGCCAGCTCGCCGAGGCCCTGGCCGAGCTGCATGCCGAAGCTCATGCCGCCCATCTGGTCGAGCATGCCGAGCAGCGGGCCCACCATGCGCCGGGCCTCCTCGGGCATGGCGCCGCGTGTGGCCGAGTTCATCTGCTCGGCCACCGGGGTACAGACCTTCTCCCAGGTGGGCAGGGAGTTCTCGACCCACTGCTGGGGCGTCCACGCCTCGGTGCGGTGGACCCCGGAGGGGAACTGGGTGGTGTCGTCCAGCCACAGCTCGGCGAGCCGGACCGCCTCCTCGGCGGCGGTGCGGGCGCCGTCGGTGACGACCGGGGTGCGGCCGAGCTTCTGCAGCGCGACGGTGCGGGCGAGCTGGTAGTTGACGGGCCCCGAGCTGCCGGGGCCGGTCATTGCCGAGCCCATCGAGCCGAGCATCTGGCCGAACTGGGAGAGCATCTGGCCGAGCTGGGACGGGTCGAAGCTGCCGGGACCGCCGGAGCCGAACGGGCCGCCGGGCCCGAAGGGGCCGCCGGGGCCGAAGGGGCCCCCCGGGCCGCCGGTGTCGTCGTCGCGCCGGTCGTCCCGCCCGTCGTCGTCGGAGGCGGAGAATCCGAAGGGCTGGTTCATGCCACAACGGTACAGGCCGCGCGTGTCGCCGGCCCCGGGCGGCGGTGCCCGCCCGGCCGGGCTCCGACTACCCTCGTCCCCGTGACCCGTCGCCTGTCCACCCTGCTCGCCGCGCTGGTCCCGGCTGTCCTCCTGCTCGTCCTCGCGACCTCCGCCACGGTGCCCCTCGTGGCGATGGGCCCGGGCCCCACGTACGACACGCTCGGCGAGGTCGAGGTGGAGCGCCACGGTGAGGCCGAGACCGTGCCGGTCATCCGCGTCACCGGACGCGAGGCCGACGAGACCACGGGCAGCCTACGGATGACCACCGTGGCCGTCCGGGACCGCCTCACGCTGGTCGACGCGATGCGCTTCTGGATGGACGAGGCGCAGGTGGTCGTGCCGCGCGACCAGGTTTTCCCCCCGGACCGCACCGAGGAGGAGGTCGAGGAGGCCAACACCGCCGAGATGGTGGGGTCGGAGAACTCCGCCGAGGCCGCCGCCTACCGCCACCTGGGGATCCCCATGCACGCGCGCGTCGAGGACGTGCTGCCCGGCGGGGCGGCCGACGGGCACCTGCGGTCCGGGGACATCCTGCGCACGGTGGACGGTGAGCGCGTGGCGGACGCCGAGGCGGTGGTCGAGCGGGTGGGCGCGTACGGCCCGGGGGAGGAGCTGCGTGTGGGCTACACCCGCAACGGCCGGGAGGAGACGGCGACGGTGACGCTGCAGCCGTCCGAGGACGGGTCCGACCCCGACAAGGGCCGACTCGGCGTCCTCGTGGGCGACACCCCCGCCGACGGCACGGACGTGGAGATCTCCATCGACCCCAAGGTCGGCGGCCCGTCGGCCGGGCTGGTGCTCGCGATCGCGATCATCGACAAGCTCTCGCCGGGGGACGAGACCGGGGGCGCGTCGGTGGCCGGCTCCGGCACCATCACCGCCGACGGCGAGGTGGGGCCGATCGGCGGGATCCGGCACAAGATCCGGGCCGCGCGGTCCGAGGGGGCCACCGAGTTCCTGGTACCCGCCGCCAACTGTGCCGAGGCCGTCCAGGGAGCGCCGGACGGCATCCGGCTCATCGAGGTGTCCACCCTGGAGGGAGCACTCGACGCGCTGGAGGCGGCGACGGGCGGCGGGGAGCCACCGACCTGCGGGTGACCGCGGGCTTTTCCGTAAGGTGGGGCGCACGAGCATGCCCGCCCCAGCAGTCCAGGAGCTTTCCCGGTGTCCGTCCGCCCGCCCGGTTCCCCCGGCACCCCGATCACGATCTCGCGTCGTGGCCGGGCGATCGCCGTGTCCGTCGTCGTCCTCCTCGTCCTCATCCAGGTGGTGCCGAGACTCAACTCCACCTACACGGACTGGTTGTGGTTCCGCTCCGTGGACGCCACGGGCGTGCTGCGGACCGAGCTGCTCACGCGTCTCGCCGTCTTCCTCGTGGTGGCGCTCCTCGTGGCCGCCGCGGTCATCGCGGGCATCGTGCTGGCACACCGGTTCCGCCCGGTGTTCCTCCCGCAGGCCGGGGTGGCCGATCCACTGACCCGCTACCGCGCCGCGATGGGTGACAAGCCCCTGCGCGCCGTGATCTGGATCCCGATCGTCCTGGGGCTGCTCGCCGGCGCCGTGGCCCAGACCGGCTGGCGTTCCGTCCTGGCCTTCACACACTCCACGCCGTTCGGGCAGACCGACCCGCAGTTCGGGCTCGACATCTCCTTCTACGCCTTCGAGCTGCCCATGTGGCGATCGGTGGTCAACTGGATCATGGTGGCGATCGTCCTGGCGTTCCTCGCCAACCTCGTCACCCACTACGTCTTCGGCGGACTCCGGCCGGGCGCGCGGGAGGGAGCGCTGACCCGGGCCGCGCGCATCCAATTGGTCACCCTGGCCGGGCTGTTCGTCCTGGCCAAGGCCGCCGCCTACTGGCTCGACCGCTACGAGCTGCTGTTCCGCGAGAACTCCACCTTCACCGGCGCCGGGTACACCGACGTCAACGCGGTGATGCCCGCCAAGATCTTCATGTTCTCGGTGGCCCTGGTATGCGCGATCGCCTTCTTCTCGGCGATCGTCGTCAAGGACCTGCGCATCCCCGCGCTGGCCACCGTGCTGTTGGTGTTCTCCGCGCTCGTCGTGGGGGCGGCGTGGCCCCTCGCCGTCGAGCAGTTCACCGTCAACCCCAACCGCGCCGAGAAGGAGCGGGAGTACATCGCCCGCAACATCGCCGCGACCCGGGACGCCTACGACATCGGTGACGACAAGGTGACCTACATCGAGAACTGGGGCGCCGCCAACCCCGATCCGGGCCAGGCGGGCTCGGACGTCACGACCCTGTCCAACGTGCGCGTCCTCGACCCCAACGTGCTCTCGCCGACGTTCACCCAGCAGCAGCAACTGCGGAACTTCTACGGCTTCCCCGAGGCGCTCAACATCGACCGGTACACGATCGACGGCGAGATGCGGGACTTCCTCGTGGCCGCGCGCGAGCTCAACCCGAGCGCCCTCCAGGCCAACCAGCGCGACTGGATCAACCGGCACACCGTGTACACGCACGGCAACGGGTTCGTGGCCGCTCCCGCGAACCGCGTCAACGAGATCGCCGACGACGCCGGCTCGGACCGCGGCGGCCTGCCCAACTACCAGGTCTCCGACCTGGACGCGATCGCGAGCGGGCAGGACATGATGATCCCGGTCACACAACCGCGCATCTACTTCGGCGAGCTCATCGCCCGGTCGGACCCCGACTACGCGATCGTCGGCGACAACGGCGACGGGCCGCGGGAGTACGACACCGACGCGACCCAGTACACCTACACCGGCTCCGGCGGTGTCCCGGTGGGGGGCTGGATCAACCGCACCGCTTACGCGCTCAAGTTCGCCGAGCGCAACATCCTGCTGTCCGGGCTGATCGGCGACGAGTCCAAGATCATCTACGACCGCGACCCGCGGGACCGCGTCCAGAAGGTGGCGCCGTGGCTCACCACGGACTCCTCCACGTACCCGGCGGTGATCGACGGCCGGATCACGTGGATCGTCGACGGCTACACCACGCTCAAGACGTACCCGTACGCCGAGCTCAGCTCGCTCGAGGACACCACGACGGACTCGACCAACGAGGCCGGCGGTCGCGTGCTGCCGGACCAGAAGGTCTCCTATATCCGCAACTCGGTCAAGGCCACGGTGGACGCCTACGACGGCACCGTGACCCTGTACGCGTTCGACGAGTCGGACCCGGTCCTGCAGACGTGGATGAAGGCGATGCCGGACGTCGTCCAGCCGCGCGAGGCGATCTCGCCGGAGCTCGAGGAGCACCTGCGCTACCCCGAGGACCTGTTCAAGATCCAGCGCGAGAAGCTGGCCCGGTACCAGGTCGACGACCCCGGCCAGTTCTTCACCAACGACGCGTTCTGGTCGGTGCCCTCGGACCCGACGGTCACCTCGTCGATCCAGAACCCGCAGACCCCGCAGCCCGGCCAGCCCGGGGGCGCCGCCGGCGGACCCGCCCAGGCGCAGGCGGAGCGCGCGCCGGCCGACGGCCCCAGCCAGCCGCCCTACTACGTGGTGGCCTCCGACCCCACGGACCCCGACTCGGACCGGCCGTCGTTCCAGCTCATCTCCGCGTTCCGCGGGTACGAGCGCGAGTTCCTCGCCGCCCACATGTCGGCGAGCTCGGACCCGGAGACGTACGGGGAGATCACGGTCCGCGTCCAGCGGCCCACCGAGCCGCTGGCGCAGGGCCCCAACCAGGCGCAGGACATCATGATCGCCTCGCCCGCGATCGCCCAGGACCGCCGGCTGTGGGGCGAGACCGCGGAGATCACCGAGGGCAACCTGCTGGCCCTGCCGCTGGCGGACGACTCCGTGCTGTACGTGGAGCCGATCTACACGCAGCGCAAGGACCAGGACTCGGCCTTCCCGAGGCTGCTGCGCGTGATGGTGACCTACGACCGCGCGGTGGGCTACGCCCCGACGCTGTTCGAGGCGCTTCGGCAGGTGGGCATCGAGGCCGATCCGGACGTGGTGCGCATCGACGAGAGCGGGGAGGCCGAGGCCGAGGCCGACGACGGCCGCCCGGCGCGACCCGCCGACAAGGCGACGGCGGCGCGGCCGTCGGCGCCCGCGGGCGGCACGGACGACGCGGCGCGCAGCCGGGCCGTCACCGACCTGAACGAGGCACTGGCCGCGGTGCGCAGCGCGCAGCGGGGCGACCTCGCCGACCTCGGCCGGGCTCTCGAGGACCTGCAGGCCGCGGTGGATGCCTATCAGGAACTCGGGAACTGATCCGTGCGGTCGCGCGACCTGGGCCGGAGCGGGGTCGGACGTGAGCCCCGTCACGTTCCGGCCGGTTTCGGTTCACCCGATTTGCCCTTTGTCTCCAGTTGCACGTAATGTCGGGGACGCACTCGACGCGGGGTGGAGCAGCTCGGTAGCTCGCTGGGCTCATAACCCAGAGGTCGCAGGTTCAAATCCTGTCCCCGCTACCAACGCACGAGAAGCCCCGGTCCTGATCACAGGGCCGGGGCTTCTCGTCTCCGAACGGTCGGTCCGGGGCCGGCGTGTAATGCGGAGTAGCCTTCCGGCCGATAGGATGTTCGGAGCGTCAACCCGCGCGTAGTGCCCGGGTGGGAAGGACACACGCATGAGGTGGACAGGTCTCGCCAGGATGGCCGCGGCGGCGGTGCTCGCCGGATCGGCAGCGCTGGCCGTGCCCGCGGCGGCCCAGGCCGCCGCGCCGGTCGGCGGCGGTACCCCGATCCTGGTCGGCGGCAACGCCGGCTGCACCCTCACCGCGGCGGGCTGGGACGCCAGCGGCGCCCCGGTGGCCTTCACGGCCGCGCACTGCAGTGAGGACCTGGGCACCCAGGTCTTCCTGCGGGACGACCCGCGGGCCGGCGTCATCGGCACCATCGCCACGCGCAACGAGGTCCTCGACTACTCGGTGATCCGCCTGACCCCGGCGGCCACCCCGGTCCGCCAGCCCGGCGTCACCGGCACCGGACCCGTGCCGGACTTCGGCGCCGTCGTCTGCAAGGACGGTTTCACCACCGGCCACACCTGCGGCGTCACGTGGCAGCGCGAGGGCCACAAGTTCTGGCACCACGCCTGCGCCGGCTACGGCGACTCGGGTGGGCCCGTGACCCACGAGGGGCGCCTGGTGGGCCTGCTCTCGGGAGGGCACATGCCGCCGAACTCGGGCCCCGCCGGCAGCGTCGGCCCGCTGCTGCCGTCGTGCGTGCACCCGGCGCAGACGCCGTTCTTCCTGCCGGCCATCTCGTACTCGTTCGACACGATCACGGCCGACGCCACCGAGCGCAATTGGCCGGGCCGCGGCTTCCGCATGGCCTGACGCGGCCACCGACGACACGCGAAGGACCAGGGGCGCGGTACCGATCCGGTACCGCGCCCCTGGTCTCTACCCGGGCCCCCGCGGGCCCGGCCCCCGGGCCGTCACCCGGGGGCCTGCTCACTTGAGTTGCGAGCTGTTGAGGTCCAGCACGCGCCGCGCGATCACGAGCTGCTGGATCTGCTGGGTGCCCTCGAAGATGTCGAGGATCTTGGAGTCGCGCGCCCACTTCTCGAGGAAACTGTGCTCGGAGTAGCCGAGCGTGCCCGCGAGCTCCACCGCGCCGAGCGTGATAGCCGAGCCGGCGCGGCCGGCCTTGGCCTTGCACATCGACGCCTCCTTGGTGTTGGGCATCTTGTTGTCCGCCATCCACGCCGCCTGCAGCGTGAGCAGGTAGGCGGCCTCCCAGTCGGCCTCGAGCTCGAGGTACTTGGCCACGGCGGCCGGCTGGCTGGTGGCGGGCCGGTCGTAGTCGATCTCCATCCCGGCCTCCTCGAGGAGGGTGCGGATCTCCTCGAGCGCGGCGCGGGCGCAGCCCACGGCCATACCGGCCACGAGCGGCCGGGTGTTGTCGAAGGTCTGCATGGCGCCGGCGAAGCCCTTGTCCACGCGGACCTCCGGGTCGCCGAGGAGGTTCTCCTTGGGGATCCGGCAGTCGGTGAAGGTGATCTGGGCGGTGTCCGAGGCGCGGATGCCGAGCTTGTGCTCGAGCCGGTCCACCGAGACGCCGGGGTGCTCGCGCGGCACGACGAACGACTTGATGGCGGCACGGCCCTTGCTCTTGTCGAGCGTCGCCCACACCACGATGTGGTCGGCCCGGGCGCCGGAGGTGATGAAGATCTTGGTGCCGTTGAGCACGTACTCGTCGCCGTCGAGGCGCGCGGTGGCCGAGACCGCGGCCGAGTCCGAGCCGAACTCGGGCTCGGTGATCGCCATGGAAGCCCACACGCGGCCGAAGCGCTCGGCCTGCTCGTCGTTCGCCACCGCCGCGATGGCCGAGTTGCCCAGGCCCTGGCGGGGGATCGAGAGGGTGAGGCCGACGTCGCCCCAGCAGGTCTCGATGATGTTGAGCAGCGACTTCATGTTGCCGCCGTTGATGACGCCCTTCTTGGGCTCCTTGCGCCCGGGGGAGCCGCCCGAACCCATGGTGGCGCCGGCGGCACCCTGGCCGGCATCCTCCATGGCCTCCATCATGGCGCGCAGCGTGTCGAGCTCGACCGGGTACTCGTGCTCGGCGAGGTCGTACTTGCGGGAGACGGGACGGAAGATCTGCGTGGCGACCTGGCGGGCCTGGTTGGCGCCCACCTGCAGCTTCTTGGGGAGTTCGAGGTTGATCATGGTTCTTCTCTTCTCGTATCCGTGGCTGGTGGGCTCTACAGGACGACGACGCCCTCGGCGACGCCGACGGCGCGCAGGTCGCGGTACCAGCGCTCCACGGGGTGCTCCTTGGTGAAGCCGTGGCCGCCGAGCAACTGCACGCCGTCGAGGCCGATCCGCATGCCCTTCTCCGCGGCGAGCTTGCGGGCCAGCGCGGCCTCGCGGGCGAAGCTCAGGCCCTGCTCGGCGCGGGAGGCGCCGCGCCAGGTGACCAGGCGCATGCCGTCGAGCTCGGTGGCGATGTCGGCCACCATGAACGCCACGGCCTGGCGGTGGGCGATGGGCTCACCGAACGCCTGCCGCTCCTTGACGTAGGGGATCACGTAGTCGAGCACGGCGTGGGAGGTGCCCACGGCGAGCGAGGCCCAGCCGAGGCGGGACAGGCGGATGACGTCGGCGTACGCGGTGGCGCGGTCCTCCGCCGAGACCTCCTCGCCGCCGAGGATCGCGTCGGCGGGCACGGTGACGTCGGTGAGCACGATCCGGCCCAGGCCGGCGGCGCGCAGACCCATCGACGGGTCGGCCTCCACGACCAGCCCCTCGGTGTCTGACTCCACCACGAAGAACGTGGGCTTGCCGTCGAGCGCCGCGGCCACCACGAAGAGCTCGGCGCTGCCGGCGGTGGGGACGAGCGACTTGACGCCGTTGAGCGTGTAGCCGCCGGGGCCGCGGGTGGCGGTGGTCTGCAGGGCGAACGGGTCGAACAGGGGCCGCGGCTCGGCCACCACGACGGCGGCGGCCGGGACCCGCTCGGAGGCGAAGGCCGGCAGGTAGGACTTCTGCTGGGCGTCCGACCCGAACTGGGTGAGCGTGGTGGCCACGCCCGACGGCGCGAGGATCGGCAGCGCCAGGCCCATGTCGCCGTAGGCCAGGGCCTCGGCCACGAGGGAGTTGGTCACCACGCCGCGCTCGGAGGCGATGCCCTCGAACTCCTCGGGGACGTTGAGCATGGTGGCGCCGATCTCGGCGGACCGGGCGAGCAGCGACTCGGGAGCCTGCGCGGCGTGGTCGGCGTCGTGGGCGGCCGGCCGGATTACCTCGTTCGCGAAGTCGCGCACGGTCTCGACGATCATCTTCTGGTCGTCGTCGAGCGTGAGGTCGAACAAGTCGGGCCGCGACTCGGGTGCGGCGTCCGGGAGGCGCTTGGGGGTGCCGCCGCCGGAGACCTTCTTGAAGGACTTGGTGGCGGCGCCGAGGGTCTTGAAGCCGGTCCGGGTGGCTTCGTAGGTGACGCGGTCGACCTTCTGTCGAAGATTGAACCGCTCGGCGAACTCGGACCCGGTGATGGTCGTGAGCGCGCGCATGGCGGCGCCGATCGCGTCCATGCGCGTCGGGTTCTTGCCGGGTGTGGACGTGGGGTTCTTGCTCATCATCACCAGCTGTTCTCGTGACGGTGGACGGTGCGGTCCGCAACATCTTACTGCGGAGTAAGTTCCGATGGCCAGACTTCGGCCCGATCCGGTGTCCGAACTGTGCCGACGCGTCGGCGGGGGCGGGGGAGTCAGCCGCGCAGGAGGGCGACGGCCTGGTCGACGGCGCGGGGGCGGCCGGCCACGAACCAGTCGTATCCGTTGACCTCGACGGTGGCGCACACGCCGCCGGCGCCCTCGACGAGCGCGCGGCCGGGTAGCCAGTCCCACTCGGGGCACGAGTGCTGGCACCACACCGTGTGGACGCCGCACGCGGTGGCGGCGAGGTCGACCGATCCGGAACCGAGCATCCGGATCGTGGCGGCGCCCCGGCTCACGCGGTGGAAGGGCTCCGCGAGGTCGGGGTCGGCGAAGAACGGCGGGTGGAGATAGGTGGCCAGGCAGCCGTCGGCGAGGTCGCCGGCGGTCAGGGGGGTGACGGGGACGCCGTTGCGGCGGGTGGGGACGTCGGACCCGCCGACGAAGGTCTCCCCGGTGACGGGTCGGTGGACGGCGCCGAGCAGGTAGTCGTCCGCGCCGGTGACGGCCACCGCCGAGCACCAGTAGTCGGAGCCGGTGACGAAGTTGTAGGTGCCGTCGACGGGGTCCACGACCCAGCGGCGCTGGTGGCTGCCCGCGACGAGGGTGCCCTCCTCACCCAGGACGCCGTCGTCGGGGCGGTGGACGGCGAGGAGTTCGGTGATGCGGCGTTCGGCGGCCCGGTCGGCCTCCGTGACGACGTCGGAGACGGACGTCTTGTGCTCGACGCCCAGCCCGTCCTCACGGAGGCGGCGGGCCAGCGCGCCGGCATCGACGACGAGGCGTGTGGCCAGGTCGGCGTCCGACGGCGGGAAACCTTCGGCGGAGCTCAC
Organism: Dietzia sp. 179-F 9C3 NHS; assembly: GCF_045369825.1. Lineage (NCBI taxonomy): Bacteria > Bacillati > Actinomycetota > Actinomycetes > Mycobacteriales > Dietziaceae > Dietzia > Dietzia sp. 179-F 9C3 NHS. Next base: position 64,475 of record NZ_JBIQES010000007.1, on the reverse strand, counting down.
GGCGGCGACGCTACCGGCCCGAGGGCACCACCCGGTGACGGGCCGGGAAACGTGGGGGAAAGGCGCGGGACGCGTAGACTCCGGACTCGTGCACCCTGACGTCTCCGCCGACATCGCGTCCCTCGAGTCGACCCTCACCACGGTCGAGAAGGTCCTCGACATCGATGAGCTCGCCCGCCGCGTGGACGAGCTCGAGCAGATGGCCGCCGACCCCGACCTGTGGAACGACCAGGACCGGGCCCAGAAGGTCACGAGTGAGCTCTCCTACGTCCAGGCCGACCTGCGTCGTTGCCGCGATCTGCGCCAGCGGCTGGACGACCTGCCGCTGATGTACGAGCTGGCCGAGGAGGAGGGCGGCGACGCGGTCTCCGAGGCCGACGCCGAGCGCGTGCAGCTCCGCGAGGACGTCGAGGCCATGGAGGTCAAGACGATGCTCAGCGGCGAGTACGACCAGCGCGAGGCCGTGGTCAACATCCGCGCGGGCGCCGGCGGCGTCGACGCCGCGGACTTCGCGGAGATGCTCATGCGCATGTACATCCGTTGGGCGGAGAAGGCCGGCCACAAGGTCGAGGTGTACGACACCTCGTACGCGGAGGAGGCCGGCATCAAGTCGGCGACCTTCGTGGTCCACGACCCGTACATGTACGGCACCCTCTCGGTGGAGCAGGGCACCCACCGTCTCGTGCGGATCTCGCCGTTCGACAACCAGGGCCGGCGCCAGACCTCCTTCGCCGAGGTCGAGGTGCTGCCGGTGGTGGAGACCACGGACTCGATCGACATCGCGGAGAACGAGGTCCGCGTGGACGTCTACCGCTCGTCCGGTCCGGGCGGCCAGTCGGTCAACACCACCGACTCCGCCGTGCGCCTCACGCATATCCCGACCGGCATCGTGGTGACGTGCCAGAACGAGAAGTCGCAGCTGCAGAACAAGGTGGCGGCGATGAAGGTCCTGCAGGCCAAGCTCCTCGAGCGCAAGCGTCAGGAGGAGCGGGCCGAGCTCGACGCGCTCGGCTCGGGCGGCAACGCCTCGTGGGGTAACCAGATGCGCTCCTACGTGTTGCACCCGTACCAGATGGTCAAGGACCTGCGGACCGAGTACGAGGTCAACAACCCGCAGTCGGTCCTCGACGGCGACCTCGACGGGTTCATCGAGGCCGGCATCCGCTGGCGCATGCGCGACGCGGAGGGAGCCGACGCCTAGTGAGGATCGAGGGGAACTTCGAGGGGATCCTCACCTGGCTCGCCAACCAGGGACTGGAGGTCGTCCTCCTGGTCCTGGCAGCCGCGCTGCTCACCCGCGCGATCGGCAAGATCGCGCGGATGTGGACCGGGCGGATCGACGCGCGACACGAGGGCGAGGAGCTCTGGTCGGAGGAGGCCAAGCACCTCCACTCGCTCATCCAGGTGATCTCCTACGTCGCCGTAGGGGTGCTGTACATCCTCATCGGCATCCAGATCCTGCTGCGCTTCGGCGTCAACCTCGTCGCGCTCGTCGCGCCGGCGACCGTGCTCGGTGCGGCGCTGGGCTTCGGCGCGCAGAAGATCGTCCAGGACTTCCTCGCCGGGTTCTTCGTGTTTGCCGAACGGCAGTACGGCTACGGCGACATCGTGGAGCTCACCACCTCGACCGGGGTCAGCGCCGGCACCGTGGAGGACGTGACGCTTCGGGTCACCAGACTCAGAACCCTCGACGGCGAGGCGGTGATCGTCCCCAACGGTCAGGTCATCACGAGCGTCAACCAGTCCCAGGACTGGGCGCGGGCGATCATCGACGTCCCCGTGCCCAACAACGCGGACATGGACAAGGCCCACGACGTCCTGGCGGAGGTGTGCCGCGAGATCGTGGACGACGAGCGGGTTGGCGCCTACGTACTCGACGAGCCCACGGTCATGGGCGTGCAGTCCATCAAGCTCGAGCAGACGGTGATCCGCCTGCTCGCCCGGACCAAGCCGGGCATGCAGTGGGAGGTGGGCCGCCGGATGCGCGCGGTGATCCTGCGTCGCTTCCGCGCCGAGGGGATCGTGCTGGAGCCGGAGGCACTCGCGGCGATCCGCGCCGGCATGGTGCGCCCACAGACCGGAGAGGGGGCGGTGTAGATGGCACGGACCGGAGACGCGGACCCCGGCCGGGAGGCCGCTGAACGCGAGGCCGAGCCCCGGGAGACGGCCACGAGTCGTGAGCCTCTCGTCGGCTCGGATCCGCTGGGCCTGGGAGGGTCGACCCCGCCCGACGCGCCGTCGCGCAAGCCGAAGCCGCGGATCCTGGCGCTACTGGGCGAGTTCTTCCGGATGTCCCGGACCACGGCGGTCCTGCTCACTGCGTTCGTCCTGGTGGGCGCCCTGTACCTGCTCGTGCGCGAGGACCCCGTCGTCAACTTCGGGCCGCCGGCGCCGGGGCCGGAGCCCACCGCTCCGCCGGCCACCGAGGACGCGCCGACCGAACCGACGGACGAGCCCACGGCCCCCACGGGGGCGACGACGCCCTCGGCGCCGACCGGGACCGGCGAGGCCGGGGCGACGGGGACGACCGTACCCACGGGGACCCCCGGGACCGGGGACGGGGCCGCCGGGGACGGGGCCGCCGGGACAGGCGGGACCGGGATCCGCGGCGGCGTCGAGCAGGTGCCGCAGGACTCCCCGGCGGGCCCGCAACAGGCGCCCGGCGGTGGCGCCGACGCGCCGCAACAGCCCCAGGGCACCGGGTGACCCACGACATGTGACGCGTGGGGCGCTACGCTACTGGTGTGATCAGTGCTTCGAATGTGACGAAGTCGTACGCGTCCTCCCCGCGTCCGGCGCTGTCCGACGTCAGCGTCGAGGTGGCCGAGGGCGAGTTCGTCTTCCTCATCGGTGCCTCCGGCTCGGGCAAGTCCACGTTCCTCCGGCTGCTGCTCCGCGAGGAGAAGGTCGATTCCGGCACGCTCCGCGTCGCGGGACACGACCTCACCCGGATGAGGTCGTCCGACGTGCCGCGGCTGCGCCGCTCGCTGGGCGTGGTCTTCCAGGACTTCCGCCTGCTCCCGGGCAAGACGGTCGCCGAGAACGTGGCGTTCGCGCTCCAGGTGATCGGCAAGTCGCGCAAGGAGATCGAGAAGGTCGTCCCGGAGACCCTGGACCTGGTGGGGCTCGGCAAGCAGGCCGGCCGGCGCCCACACGAGCTGTCCGGCGGCGAGCAGCAGCGCGTCGCGATCGCGCGCGCCTTCGTCAACCGCCCCAAGCTCCTGCTGGCCGACGAGCCCACCGGCAACCTCGACCCCGAGACCAGTGAGGGGATCATGCTCCTGCTCGACCGGATCAACCGCACCGGCACCACCGTCCTCATGGCCACGCACGACCGGCACATCGTGGACCGCTCGCGCCGGCGGGTGGTGGAGTTGGTCGACGGCGAGGTGGTCCGCGACGACGCGCGCGGCACCTACGGGGTGAACCGCTGATGGCCGCCCGGTTCATCGCCTCCGAGGTGGGGCAGGGCCTGCGCCGGAACCTGTCCATGACGCTCGCCATGATCATCACCACCGCCGTGGCCCTGGCCATGCTCGGCGGCGGGCTGCTCGTGGTGATGACGGCCTCGGCCAGCCAGGACAAATACGACTACCTCAACGAGTTCCGCGTGTACGTGGACCGCTCGATCTCGCGGGAGGACCCCGACTGCACGGCGGCGTGCGGCGAGATCCGCGCCCGGCTCGAGGCGACCGACGGGGTGGCCTCGCTGGAGTACAAGAACCCGCAGGAGACGTACGAGGAGTTCACCGAACTGTTCGCCTCGACCGACCCGGTGCTCGTGGAGTCCACCTCGCCCGACGCGCTCGGGTCGCGGTTCACGCTCACGCTTGACGACCCGACCCGGGCCGAGGCGGTGGCGGAGGACCTCGCGACCGTCGAGGGCATCGAGATCGTGCAGGGCCAGGGGGAGCTCGTCGAGCGGGTCTTCTCGGTGCTGCACGGGATCCGGAACGCGGCCTTCGCCGTCGCCGTCATCCAACTCGTCGCCACGGTGCTGCTCATCGCCAACATGACGCAGATCGCGGCCTTCACCCGCCGCACCGCGGTGGGGATCATGCGTCTTGTGGGCGCGAGCCGCTGGTACACCGAGCTGCCGTTCGTTCTCGAGGCCGTGATCGCGGCTGTGGCCGGCGCGCTCCTCGCGGTGGGAGGGTTGTTCGCCGCCAAGAGCGTGTTCCTGGACCGCGTCCTCGCCGAGGCCTACCGCGCCAACCTCGTCGAGCGGATCACGGCCCAGGACATCCTCCTCATCGCACCCGTGTTGGTGGTGGCCGGGGCCGTGGTCTCCGCGATCACCGCCTGGCTCACGCTCCGGCTCACGGTCCGTCACTGATCCGTTTCCCCCGTTGGCGGGGGCCTCCACTAGAGTGGGTGGCCTGCCTGTCGGCCGGAACGAGGAGGTGAGCCGGGCGTGGCGAAGAAGGGCAAGAAGGGCAAATCCACCCTCGGGCGCGACGGCTCGATCGTCGCGAGCAACCGCAAGGCCCGGCACGAGTTCCACATCCTCGACACCTACGAGGCCGGCATCGCCCTCGTGGGCACCGAGGTCAAGAGCATGCGCGAGGGCAAGGCCTCGCTCGTCGACGCCTTTGCCACGATCGACGACGGCGAGGTGTGGCTCCGCGGCCTGCACATCCCCGAGTACTCGCACGGGAGCTGGACCAACCACGCCCCCAAGCGCGCCCGCAAGCTGCTGCTGCACCGCCGCGAGATCGACACGCTCATCGGCAAGGTGCGCGACGGTAACGCCACCCTCGTCCCGCTCTCCCTGTACTTCGTGGGCGGGCGCGTCAAGGTCGAGCTCGCGGTGGCGCGAGGTAAGCAGGCCCACGACAAGCGCCAGGACATCGCCCGCCGGACCGCCGAGCGCGAGGCCGTCCGCGAGCTGGGCAGGAAGATCAAGGGCATGCGCGGATGATGCCGGTCGCGCTGGCGTCGACGTCCGCGGTGGCCTACGGCATCAGCGACTACCTGGGCGGGGTGGCCTCTCGGCGCGCCCGCGCACTGCGGGTGGTGAGCGTGTCCTACCCGATCTCCATCGTCCTGGTCGGGCTGGCCGCGGTCGTGGTCGGCGGCGCCCCGTCGGCCGACGGGATCGGGTGGGGCCTGGTGTCCGGCCTCTCCTCGGGGATCGCCGTGTGGACCTTCTACGTGGCGCTCTCCCGCGGGCCGATGAGCGTCATCTCTCCGATCACCGCCGTGCTCGCGGCGGCCGGGCCCCTGGCGTTCGGATTGGTGGCGGGGGAACGGCCCGGCACGCGCGTACTCGTGGGGATGACGCTCGCGCTGGTGGCGACCGTGCTGGTCTCCCTCGAGGGCGAGAACGGCTCGTCGGTAGAGCACGGGCGACTCACACGGGGCGTCGCTGCGCTCACGGTTGCCGCCGGACTGGCCTTTGCCGGCTTCTTCGTGCTGCTCTCCCGCGTTCCCGAGGGCGAGGGCCTGTGGCCGGTGGCGAGCTCGCGGGTGGGGGCGACGGCCGTCGTCCTGCTGGCGGCGCTCGCGGCCCGGGAGTCGTTCCGCTTCGACCGCCGGCTCGTGGGGATCGGCGCGGTGATCGCCGTGTTCGACGCCGTGGCGAACGGTGCCTTCTACTACGCTTCGCAAGCCGGGATGCTCTCCCTGGTCAGCGTGATCGCCGCGTTGTATCCCGCGTTCACCGTGGCGCTCGCGATCACCCACGGCGGGGAACGCCTGCGGGCGGTGCAGATGCTGGGGATGGCGCTCGCGGGGGTCGCGATAGCGCTGCTGGCTCTGGGGTAGCGCCGGATCGGCGGCCATGGTGGCATCTGCTACTGCAGCTGTGCGCTGAGGCAGGCGCCTGGCGCGGAGCCGGCGATCGAGGTATGGTGGGCAGTCCGTCGGCGCGAGTCGGCGGACCCTGTAGGGGCTGATGTGGTTTCGACTACGTGAGTTGACGCAGGGGAAGCGTGCCGGTGCAGGCCAGAGACCACCGTGAGCGTCGTGGCAACCAATTAAGCGCCGATACCAATCAGCGCGACTACGCCCTCGCTGCCTGATAGCGAGCCCGTAGTCTGTCGGCCCGGGGTCGCCCTCGCCCCGGTCCCCGGCATCATCTAGAGGGATCACCGGCTCACCCGGTCACGGGGTGGGTCGGGACATCCAACAGTGACTGGGATCGTCATCGCCGAGGAGTCCGCGCCAGGGCGAGATCCGAGTAGAGGCCGAAGCGGACTGCGCACGGAGAAGCCCTGCCGACGCTGCGGAGGACCCGGGTTCAATTCCCGGCAGCTCCACCAGATCGGCACCGCACCCCCGGTTCACCCGAGCCGGGGGTGCGGCGCATTTCGCACCGGGGCTCAGGTTCCGGCGCCGGGCCCGGGTTCTGGGGCCGCCGGCTGTCAGCCCAGCGCCGCGAGGTCGCGGTGCACGACGTAGTTGCGGTGGGCGGTGGTACCGAGCGTGTACTCGGGGTTGAGCCCGCAGGCCGCCCAGCGCGAGCGCGCCGACCAGTCCAGCGCCTCGGGGGTGCCGGTGCGGTGGAAGTTCACCATGTAGCCGCCGGTATAGAGGCTGATGATCGTGTAACCGCCGGGGTAGCCGGCGCAGGAGCCGAACTCCACGAAGTCGACGCCGTGGGCTGTGTCGGGCGCCGTGCGCTTGGCGCGGTGCGTGTGCCCGGCGGCCATGAGGAACACGCCCGGGGCGCGGGTGAAGGCGGACTGCAGGCGGCCGGCGTCGTGCTGGTGCATGACGAACGACGGGCCGGCGGCGTTGGTGAACGCGGCCTCGCGGGTCACGGGGTGGTGGGCCAGGACCAGCGTGGGGCGGTGCGGGTCGGCGGCGAGCTCGGCCTCGATCGCCTCGTGCTGGTGGGGCTCGATCATCCCGCCGGAGGCGTCGAGGTGCGTGGAATCGATGCCCATGATCCGGAGTCCGCCGACCCTCGTCGTCCACATCCGCTGCCGGGGCACGAGCGCCTCGCCCCACGGGTCGCGGTGGTCGGCGGTGCCGGGGAGCACGACGTGCCGCTCGTACCCGGCGGCGGGATCCGACGACGGGGTGTGCGGCCGGTCGTGGTTGCCGCGGGTGACATGCCAGTCCACGCCGTGTGCGCCGTAGCCGTTCATGATCTCGACGAACCGCGCCACCTCGGCGGGACGGGCCTCGTCGGTGGTGTCGCCGTTGACGAACAGCCGGTCCACGCCGCGGGCGCGGATCTCGGCCAGGGCCCCGGCCAGCATGAGGTCGGGGAACGGGGGCAGGCCCTCGGCCTGGACGATCGGGGTGGGCATGTCGGCTGCGAGGATGCCGTGGCGCTCCTCGCCGATGTGGACGTCGTTGATCACGGCGATCCGCCCGACCGGCGCACCCGGCGGGGGAGTGAGCGTGGTGACGCGGCCGGTCCGCTCCGGCGACCACATCTGGTGGGTGGACATCAGGCCGGGCCGGGCCGCGATCCCGCCGGAGCGGCACTCGAACGCGTATTCCGTGCCCGGGGTCAGCCCCTCGACGGTCACCAGGTGGAAGCCGCGGGGCTCGTCGTCGTGGTGGACCACCGGCAGCGGGCCCGGCGCGCCCGCCGGCGCGAGGCGCACCTCGGCGTCCGTGGCCACCGTCGGCGCCACGGTGCCGTAGAAGGGGTGCGGGCCGGGGTAGGTGGCCCAGCTGAACGTGATCGAGGTGTCGGTGACGGTCACCACCTCGAGGTCGGTGACGACGAGGCCCTCGTGCAGCCCGGAGAGCAGGTGGTCGGCGGAGCCGGCCGACGATCCGCCGGCCGGGCCCGAGCCCTCCGGGGTGAGGGCCCGCGCGGCGCCGGCGCCGGCGGTGAGGGTGGCGGCGGCGCCGAGGCCGCCGAGGAGGAGGGAGCGACGGGAAAGGGTGCCCGGGGTCATGCCCGAAGAGAGTAGGGATCTCAGGTGACGACGACGAGGCGTTCAGGTGGCGGAAGGGTCTCGGTCACGTGGCCCTTCCAGATCAATCGAGGTCGGACCCGTGCCGAATATGGACGTATGTTCAGAATTCGGTTATGGTGGTCCCGTCCCTCTGGTTGTGTGACGACCGTCACCGTCCCTCACCTCGTCCGATTGGATCCCTCATGGCCTTCGCCCGTCGCGCCGCCGCCGTCATGGCCGGCACCGCCCTCGCCTTCTCCCTCGCCTCCGTCCCGACCGCTGTTGCGCAGAGTCAGACGGCCGGTGAGTGTGCCCTCTCCGACAAGCGCTCATGGGAGACGGCGCTTGTCGGCTACGAGCTGTCCAATGAATGGGGCGGGAACGGTTTGGTTGCTCCCGGCCAGGAGATCGCCCTGACGACGACCGTTACCGGCGCCTACCACCTCGTTAACGAGCTTCGCCAGCACCATCCGGCAGGTTTTCAGCCGGTCAAGGCTGAGGTCAGCTCTTACAAGTTCCTCGGTGGCACGGCGACTTGGGTCAACCACACTGCGAGCATGATCAAGGATGGCGACACCGTACGAGTTCGTAGCGCAGGATGGACGACCTCGGGTGGCCAGGCTGCCGCGCTTCGGGTCACGTACAAGGCACCGGCCGACGCGGTGCCGGGAACGAAGTTCACTTCTGGCGGCGGAGCTAGCCTTGTGGCGGCCAGCGGACAAGACTTCCGAGACATGAATGCCTGCGTGACCATCCGCGAGAAGAACGCCGTCGAGTCCGCCCAGGGCAGCCTCGAGGGCATCGGGGCCGGCTCGCTGGTCGAGGGGTCCACGACGTCGTCGAATCTGTCGTCCGACCCGGCCTCGCTGATCTCCGATGTCATCAACGGCCTGGACCTCGGTCAGCTCCTCGGCGGCGCCATCGGTAGCTGATTCGTCTCCGATTTCCCGCAGGGCCCCCGCGCGACGCCCGTCGCCCGGGGGCCTTTCGGTACTCTCACCACAGACACCGGCCGCCGTGCGGCGGCGGCCGGTCCGCTCCCGTAACGAAAGGCCCCCGCACGTGAACGCGAAGCCCGCCGGCAACAGGAAGGCCACCAAGGCCCTCGACTCCTCGTCCAACAAGGGCATGCTCTACACGGTCCTGGCGCTGGTCGCTGTGGCGGTCGTCGTGCTCGGTGGCGTGATCTGGTTCAACAGGGACGGTGGACAGGCCACCCCGGTCACGTTCGGGGAGACCTCCGACGCCAACATCGAGCTCACCGACACGGGCGTGATTGCGGTGGGCGACCCCTCGGCGCCGACCGTCCAGATCTGGGAGGACTTCATGTGCCCCGCGTGCGCGCAGTTCGAGGGGCAGTTCGGCGAGCAGATCGCCTCCGCGGTGCAGGAGGGCGAGGTCCGGACGGAGTTCCACATCCTCAACTTCCAGAACCGCGCCTCGGGCTCGGGGGAGTACTCGACGCGCGCCATCGCCGCCATGCAGTGCGTCGCGGCCGGCGAGTCGGTCGAGACCTTCTTCTCCGTCAAGAACTCGTACTTCGCGCAGCAGCCGACGGGCGGCGGCGACCTCAGCCCCGACGAGCTCGCGGACTCGGCCGAGGCGGCCGGCGCCAGCGAGGACACGGCCGCGTGCGTCCGGGAGGTCGAGAACGGCGACGCCATGGACAAGGCCGAGGACACCGCCAAGAACGCGCAGCGGACCGCCCAGGACGTCATCGGTCGCGTGTCCACCCCGTCGGTGGCCCACGACGGCACCGAGGTGGACTGGAACAACCCCACCTGGCTCGACGAGATCATCAGCGCCGCCTGACCGGCCGCGACTCCGGTCGCACTCGTGCCCCCGGCCCCGCCGCACCGGCGGGGCCGGGCTCGATTTGGAAGCCCGAACGGCGATGGTGTAACTTTGGTCGAGCCGGTGACCGAGAGGTGAGCGGCGGGACAACTCGATACGGGGCTATGGCGCAGCTGGTAGCGCACCACACTGGCAGTGTGGGGGTCAGGGGTTCGAGTCCCCTTAGCTCCACCGGTGGGAAACCCCTTCGACATGCGTCGGAGGGGTTTCTTCGTGTCTTGCCGCCTGGCACATGAATGTTGTTTGTCTGTACATGAGTCCCGGCCCATGTGACCGTGGCTGGGACCGTCAGCGCGAAAGGACGCCTATGTTCCGTACGACCTCCCGCCGCATGACCGCTACCGCACTCGGTGCCGTCGCCGCCTTCTCCGCCGTGGCCTTGGCCCCCGGCGCCTCCGCTCTCACCACCGAGGACATCCCCCTGGTGAACGGGCACCGGCAGGGTCACATCTCCCAGGGCGTCCACAAGACGGAGATCACCCACCCGATCGGTGGCGCCACGGCGCCGATCGAGTTCCGGCCGTCGATCGGCTGTATGGGCCCGGGCCAGGTCGATCCGGCGGGCGAGCCACGCGAGGGGATCTTCTTCGCCACCGACGACATGACCCCGCGTGACCCCGGTCTGGGGAGCATCGCCGATCCCGCGGTCCTCATCCCGACGTCGGACACCCTCACCGTGACCTGGACCAACCACTCCACGGGGGAGTCGGGGGAGACCGTCGCCAACGGTCAGCGGCTGCGGACCGAGGCCCGGATCAACACTGGGGCCGGCCACGTGACGGGCACGGCGGTCCTCGCGACACAGGGGCCCCTGGGTGGCCTCGCGGCCGGCAGCCTGGGCGGCGCGGACGAGGCGCGGTACGACTTCGACTTCACCACGGTGGCCTGCACACCGTAGTCGGCGGAGTCCACGAGCATCCTCGGCCGACGCCCCGACCGGGTGCGCAGGATCGGAGAAGCGCGCGGGTCCGTCGCCTCCTAGCGTGGTCTCCAGCCGCCGCGCCCCGGCGGCACCCGACCCGCTCAGGAGGCACGCCATGTCCGCGCACCCCGTCGGCACCACCGTCTGGATCGACTTCGGCTCCAACGACTTCGCCGCCAGCACCACCTTCTACCGCGAACTCTTCGGCTGGGAGTTCACCGACAGCGGCCCCGAGACGAACCACTACACCATGATCACCAACGACGGCGCGCTGGTCGGTGGCGCGATGGACACCTCTCGGATGACGTGCCCCGAGGGCGGCCCGATCCCCAGTTCCTGGGACGTCTACCTCGCCGTCGACGATGTGGACGCCCGCGTCGAGAAGGCCACCGCCGCCGGCGCGACGGTCATCGTTCCCCCGGGCGACGCCGGCGCTGCGGGCCGCTTCGCCGTTGTCGTGGACCCGACCGGCGCCGCCATCGGGATGTGGCAGGCCGGTGACACGACCGGCTACGAGTTCACCGGCCGGCCCGGCTCGCCGGTGTGGTTCGAGGTGATGAGCCAGGACATCGAGGCCACCAAGGCCTTCTACTCCGAGGTCTTCGACTTCGACCCCACCCCGATGGGCGAGCCGATGGACGAGGACGCCGAGCGGGGCACGTTCGTCTACTACACCAACGGCCCGCAGGAACAGGCCTCCAGCGGCATGTGCGACGCCAGCGGGTTCGTCCCCGCCGAGCACGGGTCGTTCTGGCGCGTGTACCTGGCCGTCGAGAGCTGCGACCCGGCGGTCCGCCGGGTCGAGGAGTTGGGCGGAAAGCTGCTCGACGGCCCCGACGACTCGCCGTTCGGGCGGATCGCGACCGTCGCCGACCCGCAGGGTGCCACCTTCCAGATCGCGGCGCCGTCGGAGGCGGTGCCGGAGGGCGCGGGCGGCTGAGCCGCTACCGCCACCAGTCGTCGAGCGGCGACGCCGGGACGGCCCGCTTGTGGCGCGATCCCAGGTACAGCCGCTCGATGCGGGCGGCGGCCTCGGCGGGGACGCCGTCGCGGCCCTCGAGGTAGTCGTCGATCTGCTCGTACGTCACGCCCAGCGCCTCCTCGTCGGGCAGCGCGGGCCGGCCGTCCTCGAGGTCCGCGGTGGGCACCTTCCGCCACGTGGACTCGGGCGCCCCGAGATGCGCCAGCAGCGAGGCGCCCTGCCGTTTGGTGAGGCCCGCCAGGGGCGTGAGGTCCACGCCGCCGTCGCCGTATTTGGTGAAGAACCCGGTCACGGCCTCGGCGGCGTGGTCGGTGCCGACGACGAGGAGTCCGAGCTGACCCGCGACGGCGTACTGCGCGATCATCCGTTCCCGCGCCTTGACGTTGCCGCGCACGAAGTCGCGCAGCGGTCCCTCGTGGTCCGGCAGCGCGGCCAGGGCGGCGGCCGCCGCGGCCGAGGAGGCGTCGGAGGCGGGGCGGACGTCCACGGTGACGGCGGAGTCGGGCCGGATGAACGCCAGGGCGGTCTGCGCGTCGTCCTCGTCGGCCTGGACCCCGTAGGGCAGCCGCATCGCCACGAACCGCGCCCCGGCCGTGCCCTCGGCGCGGAGACGCTCGGCGGCGAGCTGACACAGCCGGCCGGCCAACGTGGAGTCCTGCCCGCCGCTGATCCCCAGGACGAAGCCGGTCGCCGGGGTGGAGCGCAGGTAGTCCACGAGGAACCCCACGCGGGCCTCGACCTCGGCCGCCGGGTCGATGTGGGCCCGGACGCCGAGGTCGGCGATGATCGAGGAGCGCAGGGTCGAGGAGCGCGGTTCGGCGGTGGCGTCGTTCATGGCAGCCAGCATAGGGAAGGTGTGTGACGAGCACGTTTCGCGCCGAATGGAGTTCTCGCAGGGCCTTCCGTTACGATGGAGCAGTTGTGTGCCGCCCGTGCGGTGCCCAGTCATCCCCGTTCGTGTCGGTGGCCCCGCGCCGCCTCGAGAGCCTAAGGAGCGCCACATGAAGGTCCGCAAGTCCCTTCGGTCGCTGAAGAACAAGCCGGGCGCCCAGGTTGTCCGTCGCCGCGGCAAGGTCTACGTGATCAACAAGAAGGATCCCCGGTTCAAGGCCCGCCAGGGCTGAGGCCGCCGCGCGGGAGACCCCCGCGCGCCCGAGGGCCCGCCACCGGTTCGCCGGCGGCGGGCCCTCGTCGTCGACCTCTGTGCCCCTCCCGTCCACCGCCCGGCGGCACCCCGTCCGGGCACGGCGTCCCACCGGCCCTGGGGATGGTCATGGGGACAGCCTGTGGAGGGCCTGGGGGCGCCGTGTGGAGCGATCACAGGGGTGGTGTGGCGGTGCGCCGAACGGTCATGATTGTGACGCGACTCACGCATACCCCCGAGGAGGCCGACCGGTCCCGAACGGGGGGAGGGGTGTCCACAAGGCGGGATCGTGACCTGGGAATACCATCGGTGTAAGACCAAAATGTTGTGGTGCATTGACCTTACGGCCACTAGGGGTAGTGTCTAGGACGTTGCGGCCCCACTAATCCCATCGGTGGGATTCGGGCGGCGACGCCAGACAGACACCACGGTTGTCCACAGGCCGGGCGAAGTAGCCGGTTCCGACGACCACCCGCCAGAAGACCCCGTCCGCGCCGCCAGCGGCGCCCGTGCCGAAAGAGGTCCCCCGACTCATGGTCACCGTCTTCACCAAGCCCGCCTGCGTCCAGTGCAACGCCACCTACAAGGCGCTCGAGAAGCAGGGCGTCGAGTACGAGGTCGTCGACATCTCGGTGGACGACGAGGCGCGGGAGTACGTCATGGCCCTCGGCTACCTCCAGGCCCCCGTCGTGGTGGCCGGCTCGGACCACTGGTCGGGCTTCCGCCCGGACCGCATCAAGGCGCTCGCCCGGGCCGTGGCCTGACCCGGGGTACCGACCGCTGATGTGACACGAGAGGGGTAGTGATGGCGGCTCCGCTGCCGGACACCGAGCCGGTGAGGATCGTCTACTTCTCGAACGTCTCCGGGTACACCAAGCGGTTCGTCGACAAGCTCGGGCTCCCGGCGCTGCGGCTCCCGCTGCGCGCCAAGGAGGTCACCCCGGTCGTCCACGACCCGTACGTGCTCATCGTCCCCACCTACGGGGGCTGCCGGGAGATCACCGGGGGCAGCGCCGCCTCGGTGCCGCGCCCGGTGGTGACGTTCCTCAACAACCCGCACAACCGTTCGCTTCTCCGGGGCGTCATCGCCTCCGGCAACAGCAACTTCGGCGACACCTTCGGGGTGGCCGGCGACATCATCGCCCGCAAGACGGGCGTGCCCTACCTGTACAGGTTCGAGCTCATGGGCACACACGAGGACGTGGAGCGCGTCCGCAAGGGATTGGAAGAGTTTTGGCAACACCAGTGATCACGGAGTCCGACGCCGCCCAGGGGTCGCACGAGGGCGACACGCGCCTCGACTACCACGCGCTCAACGCGATGCTCAACCTGTACGACGCGGACGGCAAGATCCAGTTCGACCGCGACCGGCAGGCGGCCCGCGAGTACTTCCTCCAGCACGTCAACCAGAACACCGTCTTCTTCCACAACCTGGACGAGAAGCTCGACTACCTGGTGGACAAGAACTACTACGAGCGCGAGGTGCTGGACCAGTACACGCGCAACTTCGTGCGCGACCTGTTCGACCACGCCTACCGCAAGAAGTTCCGGTTCCCGACCTTCCTCGGCGCGTTCAAGTACTACACCTCGTACACGCTCAAGACGTTCGACGGCAAGCGCTACCTCGAGCGCTACGAGGACCGCGTCTGCATGGTCGCGCTCTCGCTCGCCGCCGGCGACGAGACGCTGGCCCGCCAGCTCGTCGACGAGATCATCGACGGCCGCTTCCAGCCCGCCACCCCGACGTTCCTCAACGCCGGCAAGAAGCAGCGCGGCGAGCCCGTGTCCTGCTTCCTGCTGCGCATCGAGGACAACATGGAGTCCATCGGCCGCGGTATCAACTCCGCCCTGCAGCTGTCCAAGCGCGGCGGCGGCGTGGCCCTACTCCTGTCCAACCTTCGCGAGCACGGCGCCCCGATCAAGCACATCGAGAACCAGTCCTCCGGCGTCATCCCCGTGATGAAGCTGCTCGAGGACTCCTTCTCCTACGCCAACCAGCTCGGCGCCCGCCAGGGCGCGGGCGCGGTGTACCTCCACGCGCACCACCCGGACATCCTCAAGTTCCTCGACACCAAGCGGGAGAACGCGGACGAGAAGATCCGCATCAAGACCCTCTCGCTGGGCGTGGTGATCCCCGACGTCACCTTTGAGCTGGCCAAGCGTAACGACGACATGTACCTGTTCTCGCCGTACGACGTCGAGCGGGTCTACGGCGTGCCGTTCGCGGACGTCAACATCTCCGAGCACTACCACGACATGGTCGAGGACAGCCGGATCTCCAAGACCAAGATCAACGCGCGGCAGTTCTTCCAGACCGTCGCCGAGCTGCAGTTCGAGTCCGGCTACCCGTACATCATGTACGAGGACACCGTGAACCGGGCCAACCCGATCGACGGCAAGATCACGCACTCCAACCTGTGCTCGGAGATCCTCCAGGTCTCCACCCCCTCGGAGTACAACGAGGACCTGTCCTACAGCCACATCGGCAAGGACATCTCGTGCAACCTCGGCTCGCTCAACATCGCCAAGGCCATGGACTCGCCGGACTTCGGCCAGACCATCGAGGTGGCCATCCGCGGCCTCACCGCGGTGTCCGACCAGACGCACATCCACTCGGTGCCGTCCATCGAGCGCGGCAACTCCGAGTCGCACGCGATCGGCCTGGGGCAGATGAACCTCCACGGCTACCTCGCGCGCGAGCGGATCCACTACGGGTCCGCCGAGGGCGTGGACTTCACGAACATCTACTTCTACACGGTGCTCTACCACTGCCTGCGCGCCTCCAACGCCATCGCGAAGGACCGCGGGACCACCTTCGCGGGCTTCGAGCGCTCGAAGTACGCCACCGGAGAGTTCTTCGACAAGTACACCGACCAGGTGTGGGAGCCGGCCACCGAGCGGGTGCGCGAGCTCTTCGCCGAGGCCGGCGTCGCGATCCCCACCCAGGACGACTGGCGCGACCTCAAGGCCGAGGTGGCCGAGCACGGCATCTACAACCAGAACCTGCAGGCCGTGCCGCCCACCGGGTCGATCAGCTACATCAACAACTCGACCGCGTCGATCCACCCCGTGGCCTCGAAGATCGAGATCCGCAAGGAGGGCAAGATCGGCCGGGTCTACTACCCGGCGCCCTACCTGACCAACGACAACCTGGACTACTACCAGGACGCGTACGAGATCGGCTACGAGAAGATCATCGACACGTACGCCGCGGCCACGCAGCACGTCGACCAGGGCCTCTCGCTCACCCTGTTCTTCAAGGACACGGCCGACACCCGCGAGGTCAACCGGGCGCAGATCTACGCCTGGCGCAAGGGCATCAAGACGCTGTACTACATCCGCGTCCGCCAGCTCGCCCTCGAGGGCACCGAGGTCGAGGGCTGCGTCTCCTGCATGCTCTGACCCGCCCCCGTTCCGACCACCGCCGTCCGTCACGAAAGGCGTACGACCACATGACCACCGACATGCACGCCCCGGGCTCGCACAGCCCCGCCGCGGGCATCCGCCCGAAGCTCGTCGACCGTGTGTCGGCGATCAACTGGAACCGCGTCACCGACGACGTGGACGACCAGGTGTGGGACCGGCTCACCACCAACTTCTGGTTGCCAGAGAAGGTGCCGGTATCCAACGACCTCCAGTCGTGGGAGACGCTCAACGACCAGGAGAAGCTCGTCACCATCCGGGTGTTCGCCGGCCTCACCCTGCTCGACACCCTGCAGGGCACCGTCGGCGCGGTGAGCATGATCCCCGACGCCGTCACCCCGCACGAGGAGGCGGTGCTCACCAACATCGCCTTCATGGAGTCGGTCCACGCCAAGAGCTACTCCACCATCTTCTCCACCCTGTGCTCGACGCCGCAGATCGATGAGGCGTTCCGCTGGGCGGAGGAGAACGAGTTCCTGCAGCGCAAGGCCAAGATCGTCCTGGACTTCTACAAGGGCGAGGACCCGCTCAAGCGCAAGATCGCCTCGACCATGCTCGAGTCGCTCCTGTTCTACTCGGGCTTCTACCTGCCGATGCGCTGGTCCTCGCGCGCCAAGCTCACCAACACCGCGGACGTGATCCGGCTGATCATCCGCGACGAGGCCGTGCACGGCTACTACATCGGCTACAAGTACCAGCGCGGGGTCGAGCAGCTCACCCAGGCCGAGCAGGACGAGTACAAGGACCACACGTTCGAGCTGCTCTTCGAGCTGTACGACAACGAGGCGGACTACACCGAGGACCTCTACGACCCGGTCGGCTGGACCGAGGACGTCAAGAAGTTCCTGCGCTACAACGCCAACAAGACGCTCATGAACCTCGGCTACGAGGCGATGTTCCCCAAGGACGACACCAACGTCGACCCGGCCATCCTCTCCGCGCTGAGCCCCAACGCCGACGAGAACCACGACTTCTTCTCCGGCTCGGGCAGCTCCTACGTCATGGGTAAGGCCGTCGCCACCGAGGACGAGGACTGGGACTTCTGACCCGCATCCGCGTCGGAGTCGCGCCCCCGTCGGATCACTATCCGTCGGGGGCGACGCCGTTGATCGAGTCGGAGATGTCATCGAGCACTGCGCGCGCCGCGACGGGGCCCGCGCCCTCCCACACGGCGCGGTCCACCACGAAGATCCGGCGCGCGCCCACGGCGCCGAGGTCCTGGAACCGGTCGTCGGCGAACGCGGCGCGGGCGCGCTCCTCGGCGCCCGGGTCGCCGCCCACGACGACGAAGATCACGTCGCCGTCGAGCTCGTCGCCCGCGAGTGGCGACTCCGGCAGCGGGGGCAGCCCCTCGCCGTCACGGGTCCGTTGCCCGGGCGGCCGCTGCGCCCCCACGGCCTCGAGCATGAGCGAGCCCAGGGTGTCGGGCCGCTGCACCGTGGCCTCGTCGCCTTCGACCGACAGCAGCGACACCCGCGTGTCGGACGGGGTGGTCCGCTCGGCGGTGGACTCGGCGAGGGCGATGACGTCGAGCAGGAGCTCGCCACCGGCGCGCGGCCGCCCGTAGGTGTCGGCCACGGCCTCGGTGGCGTCGGCCCAGTTCAGGACGTCGGCGTCGTAGACCACGGTCGGGGCCACATCGCCGAGCGCGTAGACCACGGCCGGGTCGAGGTCGCCGGTGTCCGCCAGCACGATGAGGTCCGGCCGCAGCGCCCGCGCGTCCCCGGCCACGTCCTCCGACGCGGGGTCGAGCGTGGGGAGCTCCACGAGGGGGCGGGGGAGGTAGGCGTCGGCGTCGCGCGGCAACCCGGAGGTGCCGACGACGAGGTCCTGCAGGCCCAGCGCGCACGCCACGTCCACGGCGCCGGCCCCCAGGGCGAGGATCCGCTCGGGCGACCGCGGGACCTCGACCCGGTCCGGGCCGGGCCCCGCCGAATCGACCGCGCGGTCGCCCGCGCCGTCGATCTCGGGCGCGGCGGGGGCCGGGGCGCACGACTCCTCGGGGACGGCCGCCCGCTGGAGCCGCTCGCCCGCCATGCGCGACGGGGTGGTCGTGACGGGGTGCTCGACCATGTCGACGGGGGAGGGGCCACACCCGGCCAGCGCCAGCCCGGCCACCACCGGCACCGCGAGCCGCGCGCGGGCGCGGAGGTGCCCCCGGACAGGGTGGCGGCGGGGCGGCGCGGTGTCGGTCATGGCGTCGAGCCTAGGAGATGCGGTCCTGGGACCGGCATCGACGCGTCGGTCGTGGTCAGCCTCGCTCCGCCTCGGGGAAGTTCGGCGGGGTGGGTGGTCCAACTTCTCAGCAGAGGGCTAGGATTGCGGTCACGCACTATTCCTTTGCGTTCGACGTGGGGTCGGTGGTTCGACCCCCGACGTCGGGTGAGGCGTTTTGGAGGACCCCTTATGACCGCAGTGGCACCCAAGCCGGTCCACGACCTCGATCACCCGCCGGGTGAGCCCACGGGCAACGCCCGGCCGGGCTCGTTCGTGTGGAAGATGCTCACGACGACGGACCACAAGATGCTCGGCATCATGTACATCGTCACGTGCTTCATCTTCTTCTTCATCGGCGGCCTCATGGCGCTGCTCATCCGTGCGGAGCTCTTCCTGCCGGGTATGCAGTTCCTGTCGAACGAGCAGTTCAACCAGCTGTTCACCATGCACGGCACGGTGATGCTGCTGCTCTACGGAACGCCGATCGTCGTCGGCTTCGGTAACTTCGTCATGCCGCTGCAGATCGGCGCCCCCGACGTGGCGTTCCCCCGCCTCAACGCCTTCGGCTTCTGGCTGTTCGCGGCCGGCGGCACGCTGATGCTCTCGGGCTTCCTTACCCCGGGCGGCGCCGCGGCCTTCGGCTGGACCATGTACATGCCGCTGGCCAGCGCGGAGTACTCGCCGTACGTCGGCGCCGACCTCTGGATCCTCGGCGTCGGCATCGGTGGTATCGGCACCATCCTCGGTGGCGTCAACTTCATCACCACCATCGTCTGCCTCCGCGCCCCGGGCATGACCATGTTCCGGATGCCGATCTTCACGTGGAACATCCTCGTGGCGTCGGTCCTCATCCTCATGATCTTCCCGCTGCTCACCGCCGCCGCGATGGGTGTCTTCTACGACCGCACCTTCGGCGGCCGGATCTACGACTCGGCCAATGGCGGAGCGATCCTGTGGCAGCACCTGTTCTGGTTCTTCGGACACCCCGAGGTGTACGTCCTCGCGCTGCCGTTCTTCGGCATCGTCTCCGAGGTCTTCCCGGTGTTCTCGCGCAAGCCGCTGTTCGGCTACGCCGGCCTGGTCTTTGCGACCCTGGCCATCGCCGCGCTGTCCATGGCCGTGTGGGCGCACCACATGTTCGTCACGGGCGCCGTCCTGCTGCCGTTCTTCTCCTTCATGACGTTCCTCATCGCCGTCCCGACCGGTGTGAAGTTCTTCAACTGGATCGGCACGATGTGGCGCGGGAAGATGACGTTCGAGACGCCGATGGTCTTCGCCCTCGGCTTCATCGTCACCTTCCTCTTCGGCGGCCTGACCGGCATCATGATGGCCTCGGCGCCGATCGACTTCCACATCTCGGACACCTACTTCATCGTCGCGCACTTCCACTACACGCTCTTCGGCACGATCGTGTTCGCCACGTTCGCCGGCGTGTACTTCTGGTTCCCCAAGATGACGGGCCGGATGCTCGACGAGAAGCTGGGCAAACTGCACTTCTGGCTCATGTTCATCGGCTTCCACACCACGTTCCTCGTCCAGCACTGGCTGGGCAACCAGGGCATGGCGCGCCGCTACGCCGACTATCTGGAGTCGGACAACTTCACCGTCCTCAACCAGATCTCGACCGTCGGCTCGTTCATCCTGGGAATCGCGATGCTGCCGTTCATCTGGAACGTCATCAAGAGTTGGCGGTACGGCGAGATCGTCACGGTCGACGACCCCTGGGGCGCGGGCAACTCCCTCGAGTGGGCCACCTCCTGCCCGCCGCCGCGCCACAACTTCGTGACGCTTCCGCGGATCCGCTCCGAGCGTCCCGCGTTCGAGCTGCACTACCCGCACATGAGCGAGCGGATGCGGGCCGAGGCCCACGTCGGTGGCCGGACCAAGGCCAAGAGCCCGGACACGGCCAAGGACGTCGCGGACCGCGGTCCGACCCCGCAGCGGAGCTGACCCCGCGGCCCGTACTCACCCACGGGCCAGCACAGCGAAACCCCGCCGGTAAGCTCTCCCACCGGCGGGGTTTCGCATGTCCACCGACCGATCCCTCCCCGCGCGCACCCGTCAGGAGCACATGTGAGCACCACCGGCACCCCGGCCCTCCTCACCGTCACCGGCCCCGACCGACCCGGCGTCACCGCGCGGGTCATGGCCACCCTCGCCGACCACGGTGCCGACCTCGTCGACGTCGAGCAGGTCGTGGTCAACGGCCACCTCTCGCTGGGGCTCATGGTGCGGGTCGGCGAGGACGCCGACGCGGTCACCCTCGTGCGGGAGCTCACCGACCAGGTCACCGACCTCGGGATGCAGCTCGAGGTGCAGTTCGACGAGCTCGCGCCCCCGCCGGCCCCGTCCACGCACGCCGTGGTGCTGCTCGGCAGCGCCGTCACCGCCGCGGCGTTCTCCGCGGTGGCCGGAGCCCTCGCCGGCATCGGCGCCAACATCGACTCCATTCGTGGGATCGCCGACTACCCCGTCACCGGCCTCGAACTCCTCGTCTCCACGGCCGGCCGCGACGCCGCCGACGACACCCGTCTGCGGGAGGCGCTCGCGCCGCTCTCCGACGAGCACGGGGTGGACATCTCCGTGGACCGGGCCGGCCTGGCCCGCCGCGCCAAGCGCCTCGTCGTGTTTGACGTGGACTCCACGCTCGTCCAGGGCGAGGTCATCGAGATGCTGGCCGCCCACGCCGGCAAGGAGGAGGAGGTCCGGGCCGTCACGGAGAGGGCGATGCGCGGAGAGATCGACTTCGCCCAGTCCCTCCACGAGCGGGTGGCCACCCTCGCCGGGCTGCCGGCCACGGTGATCGACGAGGTGGCCTCGGGCATCGTGCTCACCCCCGGCGCCCGCACCACGATCCGCACCCTCAAGCGGCTCGGGATCCGCTGCGGCGTGGTCTCCGGCGGGTTCATCCAGGTGATCTCCGGGCTCGCCGAGGAACTGGGCCTGGACTTCGCGCGCGCCAACACCCTGGAGATCGTGGACGGCAGGCTCACCGGCCGCGTCCTCGGCGAGGTCGTGGACCGGGAGGCCAAGGCCCGCTACCTGCGCGAGTTCGCGGACGAGCTGGGCATCCGGCTCAGCCAGACCGTCGCGGTGGGCGACGGTGCCAACGACATCGACATGCTCACCACCGCCGGCCTGGGCATCGCGTTCTGCGCCAAGCCCGCGCTGCGCGAGGTGGCCGACGCCTCGCTCTCGGCCCCGTTCCTCGACGCCGTGCTCTTCGTCCTGGGCATCACCCGCGACGAGATCGAGGCGGCGGACACCGCTGCCGGCACGTATCGGCGGGTTCCGCTGGCGTGAGCGGGGACTGGACCCCGGCGCGGGGTGCGGCACTGGACTGGTGCCACGCCCGCCTCCGGGAGGGGCCGGCCTACGCCGAGGACCCCGAGAAGCGGGGTTCCGCGCGCGCGATGCCGATCGTGCTGCACGTGCCTCGGGACCCGCGTCCGGCCCGCACACCACTGCTCGAGGCCGCCGCGGGCGCCGTCGCCCGGTTCTGCCTGGATGAGCGCGTTGCACCGGGCGGCCCGTGGCACGAGCCGTTCGCCGCGTGGCTGGACGCCCCGATGCGCAAGATCGCCCGCCGCGCCCGTGGCGCCCACTGGACCACCGCCGGCGAGCTGCCGGGCCTCGAGCGGTCCGTTTCCGGCTGCGCGGCCCGGGCGCTGGTCCCCGGCCCGGTCGACGCCGTGGACCCGCGTCTGCGCCGGCTACAGATCGGCGGTACCGAGCTCGACCGCGACGAGCCCGGCCCGCCCCCGCCCGGCGTGCCGGTGGTGTGGATCGACGCCCGGCTCGAGATGTCGCTGGGCAAGGCCGCCGCGCAGGTCGGCCACGGGGTGATGCTCCTTGCGGCCGCGCTGGAGCGCCCGCGCCTGGACGACTGGCTCGCGGCCGGGTTACCGGTGGCCGTGCGGGAGGCCGGCCCCGGCCACTGGGCAGAGCTCTCGGCCGACGTGGTCGCGGGAGCGCCCGGCGTGGCGGCGGTGGTCGATGCCGGCTACACCGAGGTGGCCCCGGGATCGCTCACCGTGATCGCCGCGGGCGCCGGCCCTGTCCCGCCTGACGCCGACCGCACCTGACACCGGGCCGTGTCAGTGGGCGTCGCGGAGGCGCTCGAGGGCGCCGATCACCACGTCGCGGTCGGTGGTCTCCCAGAACGGCGGCAGCGAGGCTCGCAAGTAGCCGCCGTAGCGGGCGGTGGCCAGTCGTGAGTCGAGTACGGCCACGACGCCGCGGTCGTCGGTGCGCCGCAGCAGGCGCCCGACCCCCTGGGCGAGCAGCAGGGCCGCGTGGTTGCCGGCGACGGCGAGGAAGCCGTTGCCGCCCTTCGCGGCCACGGCGCGCTGGCGGGCGGAGAGAAGCGGATCGTCGGGCCGCGGGAAGGGGATGCGGTCGATCACCACGAGCGAGAGCGCGCGGCCGGGGACGTCGACGCCCTGCCACAGGGAGAGCGTGCCGACGAGGGTGGTCTCCTCGTCGTCGGCGAACGCGGCCACGAGGTTGGCGGTGGAGTCCTCGCCCTGGCACAGCACGGGGGTGTCGAGGCGCTCGCGCAGGAGCTCGGCGGCGGCCTTGGCGCCGCGCATCGAGGAGAACAGTCCGAGGGTGCGGCCGCCGGCGGCGGTCACGAGGTCCACGAGCGCGTCCTCGGCCTCGGGGGAGGCGCCGTCGCGGCCGGGCGCCGGAAGGTGCGAGGCGATGTAGAGGATCCCGTTGCGGCGGTAGTCGAACGGCGAGCCGGCGTCGAGCCCGGTCCAGCGCAGCTGCCTGGCGTCGTCGTCGGAGGGCGGTTCCAGGGCCACCGCGCTCGCGGTGTCGATGCGGGCGGACGACGCGGGCGGCAGGCCCCACGTGGCGGCGAGCGCGTCGAAGCGGCCGCCGGTGGTGAGCGTGGCCGAGGTGAGCACCACGGTGGACTCGGCGAAGAGCCGCGAGCGCAGCAGCCCGGCCACGGTCAGCGGTGCCACGCGCAGTACGCGGCCGCGCCGCTCCTCGACGCTCATCCACACGATCTCGAGGCGGTCGGCCACGGGACGGTCGTAGGAGGCGAGCATGCGGTCGGCGGCGTCGGCCACCTCGTCGAGCGCGGCGAGGGTCTTCTGGCGGTCAGAGGCGCCCTGCGGGTCCCCGGCGGCCTCGCCCGGCTTGGGGCCGGGAATCGCGCTGCGGCAGTTCTCGGCGGTCTGCCGCACGGCGGCCAGGGCGAGGTCCGCGCCCTCGGGCAGCAGGTCCCACCGGCCCTCCGGGCACAGCTCGAGCAGCCCGGCCAGGCCCTCGCCGGCGGCCGCCATCCGGTCGGCGGTCTGCTGGTCGACCAGCTTGGCGGCCCGGCGCGCGGCCTGGATGACGGCCGCGCCGGTGAGCTCCGCCGTCGTCACCCCCGTCACCCGGTCCGAGAGCTCGTGGGCCTCGTCGATCACCACCGCGTCGTGCTCGGGCAACACGGAGACGTCGGTCATCGCGTCGATCGCGAGCAGCGCGTGGTTGGTCACCACCACGTCGGCACGGGCGGCCTCCTGGCGGGCGAGTTCCGCGAAGCACTCCGAGACGTGGGGACACAGCTGGCCCAGGCATTCACGGCTCGTCACCGACACCTGCCGCCACGCGGCGTCGGATACGCCGCGGGGCAGGTCGTCGCGGTCGCCGGTCTCGGTGTCCTGCGCCCAGTCGTGCAGGCGGGCGATCTCCCGACCGAGCCATGACGAGGGGCCGGAGTCGCGGGATCCGCGAGGGGGCCGGGCAGCCGTGGACTCCCCGCCGATCGGCAGGTCGAACAGCTCCTCGTCGGCGACCTCGTCCGGGTCGGGCTCGTCGGTCGGGCCGGTGCCGATGCGGTGCAGGCAGAGATAGTTGCCGCGGCCCTTGAGGATGGCGTGCGTGGGGCTCACCCCGAGCTGTGGCCGCAGTGCCGCGGACAGGCGGGGGAGGTCGCGGTCGACGAGCTGGTTCTGCAGGGCGATCGTGGCGGTGGAGACCACGACGGTGCCTCCGGTCGCCACGGCGTGCCGCAGCGCGGGCACGAGGTAGGCCAGCGACTTGCCGGTGCCGGTCCCTGCCTGGACGGCGAGGTGTTCGCCCGTGGACAGCGCGTTGCCCACGGCCTCGGCCATGAGGACCTGCCCGGAGCGCTCGCTCCCGCCGAGAGACTCGACGGCGGCCGCCAGCAACTCGGGGACGGCGGGCAGCGTGTCGGTCACGCGGGTGACCCTACCGGTGGGGTCGGACAGGTCAGTAGTAGGACGCGCTCCCGGCGACCGCGACCATCATGATGACGAAGAACGCGACGATCGCCACGACCGAGACGAGCCCGATGTAGCCGAGGATGAGGCCCGCGAGAGCGAGCCCGTCGCCGTCCTGGCCGGTCCGCTTGATCTGGGCGCGGGCGATGTGCCCGCAGATGATCGCGGGGATAAAGGTCACGCCCACCATGAAGACCCCGATCCCGCAGATCAACGAGGCGATCGCGTACCCGTTGGTCGGTGCCTGCACCGGGTAGGGCTGCGCCGCCGCCTGGTATGCCGCAGGCGGATACGCGCCGGGCTGCTGGCCGCCGTACGCGGACTGGTAGCCGTACGAATGATCCCGCTCGCCGTAGGGATCGTAGGGGTCGTAGGGGGACCGGTCGGGGTCGTACGACATGGTGTCCTCCTCGTTCGCGGAACGTGATGACCGGACCGGCGACGCTCACACGCGGAGCGCCAGGAACGGTTCGAACGGAATGTTCCGGACCACGAACCATACAGCGAGGACGCCGCCCACGGCATGCGGTGCCCACCGGCGACCACCGCGAGGATGGCCGCCGGCTCGTCGCTAAGACCGCGGATCCGGGGGTGGCGGCGTCGGCTCAGGTGCAGGTGGCTCAGGCGCCCGGGGGGACCACCCGCACCGGGATCGCGGGGTCCCCCTCGCTCAGAGCCAGCCCCTCCCAGGGCAGCGAGACCATGGCGGCCGAGTGGTGGGCCCGCGACGCGGCGAGCGTCGGCAGGCCGGGGACCGGTTCGCCGTCGCGGACCAGCGGGCAGAGCAGCTCCCGCGACGTGAGCCCGGGCTCGGGGGCGGGCGCGGGCCCGGCGGCCGGGAAGAGGACCTCCTCGACGGCGGTGCCCGAGCGGCGGTGCAGTCGGACGGCCCGCTTGGCGCCCGGCAGCGACTCCTTGTGGGCGGAGCGTTTGGCCACGGGAATGCCGTCGACCTCCACGAGCTTGTAGACCATCCCGGCGGTCGGTGCCCCCGAGCCGGTGACCAGGCGCGTGCCCACCCCGTAGACGTCCACGGGCTCGGCACGCAGGGCGGCGATCGCGAACTCGTCGAGGTCCCCCGAGACGACGATCTTGGTGGACCTGGCGCCCAGGCCGTCGAGCTGCGCGCGGACCTGCCGGGCCAGCACGCCCAGGTCGCCGGAGTCGATGCGCACGCCGCCGAGTTCCGGGCCGGCGGCCTCGACCGCGTTGATCACGCCCTGCGTGATGTCGTAGGTGTCCACGAGCAGTGTGGTGCCCACGCCGAGGGTGGCGACCTGGGACCGGAACGCCGCCGGCTCGTCGGGCCCGTCGGGGCCGGTGTGCAGGAGGGTGAAGGCATGCGCGGAGGTCCCCGCCGACGGGACGCCGTGGCGGCGTGTGGCCTCGACGTTGGACGTCGAGGCGAAGCCGGTGAGATAGGAGGCGCGGGCGGCCGCGACCGCCGCCTCCTCGTGGGTGCGGCGGGACCCCATCTCGATGATCGGCCGCCCGCCGGCGACCGCCGTCATGCGGGCCGCCGCCGAGGCGATCGCGCAGTCGTGGTTGAGGATCGACAGGACGAGGGTCTCCAGCACCACGCACTCGGCGAACCCGCCCCGGATGCTCAGCACCGGCGATCCCGGGAAGTACAGCTCGCCCTCCGGGTAGCCGTCGATCTGTCCGGTGAAGCGGTAGTTCCGTAGCCAGTCCACCGTCCGCTGGTCGAGGGCGTCGGCCACCACGTCGATCTCGGCGTCGGTGAACCGGAAGTCGGCGAGGCGTTCGACGAGCCGGCCGGTCCCGGCCACCACGCCGTAGCGGCGGCCGGCGGGCAGGCGGCGCGCGAACACCTCGAAGACGCACGGCCGGTCGGCCGTTCCGTCGGCGAGCGCGGCGCGGATCATGGTGAGCTCGTACTTGTCCGTGAGCAGCGCGGTGGACGGATTCGGGGCGGGACCGGAGGGCACGGAGCCGACTCTACGGCGTGGCCGACCGCCCGGGAATCCGTATTCTGGCGGTATGCACACCGTGACCGCCCCCCGCGCGGCCGCCCGGAGCGCCATCCCCGTGGTGGCGACGCCCTCGGCGGCGCCCGTGGAGTCCACGGATACGGCGCTCGACGGCGGGATCGACAAGCCGTGGCTGACCGTGGTGTGGGATGACCCCGTCAATCTCATGAGTTACGTGACGTTCGTGTTTCAGCGGGTCTTCGGCTACAGCCGCGAGAAGGCTCAAGAGCTCATGCTCAAGGTCCACAACGAGGGGCGGGCGGTGGTCTCCTCCGGCGGTCGCGACAAGGTGGAGAACGACGTCCGCAAGCTGCAGGAGGCCGGACTGTGGGCCACGATGCAGCGGGAGCTCTGACGGGGTGAAGGCCTGGAAGCGCAAGGGGTCGCTGGGCGGCCCGCGGATCAAGGCGGTCATGGAACCGCACGAGGTGCAGATCCTCCACGCTCTGGTCTCCAACGTCGTCGACATGCTCGAGCAGCGGCGCGACTCGGCGCCCCGGGACGAGCTCGCCGAGCTCACCGGGATGCGCAGCGGCCACTCCGAGGCGCCCGCCGAGGCGCCGCTGGCGCGACTGCTCCCGGACTTCCACCGCGCCGAGCTCGCCGACGACCAGCCGGACGCGGACCGCCGGGCCGTGGCCCGCGCGCACAACGCCGGGATGCGGATGATCCACGAGCCCGAGATCATCGACACCAAGCTCGGTGCGGCGGCCGTGGTCCTGCGGACCCTGCCCGCGCGCGGCGGCACCGTCTCGCTCACCGAGGCGCAGGCCGGCTCGTGGATGGGATGCCTCAACGACGTCCGTCTGGGGCTGGGGGCGCTCCTCCTCGAGGCGAGTGGCGTCGACGGCGAGGTGGCCACCACCATCCCCGAGCACGTCCCGGAGTCGGACCCCCGTTCGGCCCACCTGGACGTCTACCACTGGCTGACCTTCATGCAGGACTCCCTGTGCAGCGCCCTGACGGGGGAGTGAGGAACCGATGAACCACGACCCACGCACGAGCCGCGGCCCGGTGCCCGGCGCCACCACCGCCCCGGGGCCGCGCCGCTGGCCGGCCCTGGTCCTCCTGTTCTCCTTCGTCGCCCTCATGTGGATCGTGGAGGCCGCGGACCAGGTGCTCAAGGCGGCCCTCGGCACGCCGGGCTACGACGGACCGCTCGACGAGTACGGCGTCCGTCCGCAGGAGGGCGGCGGCCTGTTGGGCATCGTCTTCCAGCCGTTCCTCCACGGCGACTGGGCGCACCTGGCCAACAACTCGATCGGTCTGCTGGTCCTGGGGTCGATCATCGCACTGTCGGGCCTGCGGCCGTTGGTCAAGGTCACGCTGTTCTCGTGGGCGATCGGCGGCCTCGTGTCGTGGCTGCTCGGCCTGCACGGCACCGTCCACATCGGCGCCTCCGGCATCGTCTTCGGCTACATCTTCTACGTCATCGCCCGCGGCTTCTTCAGCCGACGCTTTTTCCACATCGTCGTGGGCCTCGTCATCGCCTTCTACTACGGCGTGGGCGCGCTGGCGGGCCTGTCGCCGCTGCAGCAGGGAATCTCGTGGCAGGGCCACCTCGGCGGGGCCGTGGGCGGGCTGCTCGCCGCGGCGGGCCTCAAGCGGCGCGACCGCACGCCGCGGCCCGTCGACGCCGGATCGGTGCGCTGGACCCCCGGCCCGCCACGGTGAGCGGGTCCGGAACTGCGGCGCCCGGCCCCGACGCGCGCGCTCCGATCGGGGTCTTCGACTCCGGCGCCGGCGGCCTCACCGTGGCCCGCGCGATCACCGACCAGTTGCCCGGCGAGTCCCTCGTCTACGTGGGTGACACGGCCCACGGGCCCTACGGCCCGCTTCCCATCGCCGAGGTGCGTCGGCACGCCCTCGCGGTGGCCGACGCGTTGGTCGAGAGGGGAGTCAAGCTCCTCGTCATCGCGTGCAACACCGCCTCCGCCGCGATGCTGCGCGACGCGCGCGAGCGCTACCCGGTGCCCGTGGTCGAGGTGATCCAGCCGGCGGCCCGCCGTGCCGTGGCCACCACCCGCTCGGGCCGCGTGGGCGTGATCGCCACCCGCGCGACCGTCGCGTCGCACGCCTACGACGACGCCGTGGCCGCCGCAGTCGGGGTGGAGCTCACCTCGGTGGCGTGTCCCAAGTTCGTCGAGTTCGTGGAGCGCGGCATCACGAGCGGCCGGCAGGTCCTCGGTCTGGCGGAGGCCTACCTCGCGCCGATCCGCGACGCGGACGTCGACACGTTGGTGCTCGGCTGCACCCATTACCCGCTGCTGTCCGGGGTGGTTCAGCTCGCCGTGGGCGACCACGTGACGCTCGTGTCCAGCGCCGAGGAGACCGCCAAGGACGTCCTGCGCGTGCTCACCGCCGCCGACCTGCTGCGACCGCACGACCCGACCGACCCGCCCGCCCACGAGTACCTCGTCACCGGAGACCCGGACCAGTTCCGGCGCGTGGCCTCGCGGTTCCTCGGGCCGGGGCTGGTGCGAGTAGGGCGCGTCGACGCGGAGTGAGCAGCGTCGAGCCCGCCGTGGCACGATGGTGGCCATGTTTCTGACTGTCCTCGGATCCTCGGGCAGCCTGGGCGGGCCGAGCTCGCCGGCGTCGGGCTACCTCGTGGAGGTCGAGGGCTGCGCGCCGGTCGTCGTCGACATGGGCCCGGGGGTCCTCGGGGCGCTTCAGCGCCACGTCTCCCCGGAAGACGCCACCGTCCTGCTCTCGCACCTCCACGCCGACCACTGCCTGGACGTGCCGGGCCTCCTGGTCTGGCGCCGCTACGGCCCCGAGGCGACGGGCGCGGGTGTCGCGCCGCTCATCGGGCCGTCGGGCACGGCGTACCGGATCGGCGTGGCGTCGGCGGAGGAGCCCGGCGCCGTCGACGACCTCACGGACACGTTCGACGTCCGGACCTGGGACGTGACCCCCCACGTGGAACTCCGGGGGGATGACGGCGAGGTGGCCGTCACCGTGCGGGCCGAACGCGTGGACCACCCACCGGAGTCCTACGGGCTGCGCCTGACCTCCCGGGAGGGTCGGACGCTCGTGTACAGCGGCGACACGGCGTACTGCGAGTCGCTCGTCGAGCTGGCCGCCGGAGCCGACGTGCTGCTCTGCGAGGCGTCCTGGACGCACGAGGGGGAGCGGCCGCCGGGGATGCACATGTCCGGCACCGAGGCCGGCCGCACCGCAGCCCGCGCCGGTGTGGGGCGGCTCGTGCTCACCCACATCCCGCCGTGGACCGACCGCGACGCCGTCCGTGACGAGGCCGCCCGCGAGTTCGGGGGTGAGGTCCTGCTCGCCGAGCCCGACCTGCGCCTGGCCATCTGAGGCCCGCCCGGCCGCTAGGATCGGCGGTCGTGAGTACCTCAGCAGACGGCATTCAGGCACGCAGGCTCGACGGACGCGCGGACGGCGACCTCCGCGACGTCACCCTCACGCGGGGCTTCACCTCCCACCCTGCCGGCTCGGTGCTTGTGACCTTCGGGCAGACCCGCGTCATGTGCACCGCCAGCGTCACCGAGGGGGTGCCGCGCTGGCGCAAGGGCTCCGGACTGGGCTGGCTCACGGCCGAGTACGCGATGCTGCCCGCCGCCACCCACGAGCGCTCGGGCCGCGAGTCCGTCCGCGGAAAGGTCGGTGGCCGGACGCACGAGATCAGCCGGCTGGTGGGGCGCTCGCTGCGCGCGTGCATCGACCTGTCCCGGCTGGGCGAGAACACCATCGCCCTGGACTGCGACGTCCTTCAAGCCGACGGCGGCACCCGGACCGCGGCGATCACCGGCGCCTACGTGGCGCTGGCGGACGCGGTGACGTGGCTGCAGCACAAGGGCGCCGTCACCGGAAACCCGCTCATAGGAGCCGTCGCCGCGGTGAGCGTGGGTGTGGTCGACGGCCGCGTGCTGTGTGACCTGCCGTACGAGGAGGACTCCCGCGCCGAGGTGGACATGAACGTGGTGTGCACCGACGGCGGCAAGCTGATCGAGGTGCAGGGCACCGCCGAGGGGGCCGCCTTCGGCCGCGACGTCCTGGACGCGATGCTCGACTCCGCCCAGGCCGGCTGCGAGCGCCTCTTCGCCCTGCAGCGCGAGGCCCTGGCCGCCCCGTACCCGGGCGAGCTGCCCACTCCCGACCTCGCCCAGGGGCGCTGACCCGTGGCCGTCCGACTGCTCGTCGCGAGCCGCAACGCCAAGAAGCTGGCCGAACTGCAGCGCGTGCTCGACGCCGAGGGGATCTCCGGCATCGAGCCCGTCTCGCTGGCCGACGTCCCCGACTTCCCGGAGGCCCCCGAGGACGGCGCGACCTTCGCCGAGAACGCGCTCATCAAGGCCCGCTCCGGGGCGCGTGCCACCGGCCTGGCGTGCCTGGCCGACGACTCCGGCCTCACCGTGGACGCGCTCAACGGCATGCCGGGCGTGCTCTCCGCCCGCTGGTCCGGCCGGCACGGCGACGACGCCGCCAACAACGAGCTGCTCCTGGCGCAGTTGTCCGACGTCCCCGACGAGCGCCGCGGCGCCGCGTTCGTCTCCGCCTGCGCGCTGGTCGGCCCCGGCGTCCCGGGCGATGAGGTCGTCGAGGAGGGCCGCTGGGAGGGCGCCGTCCTGCACGGGCCCCGCGGCGACGGCGGCTTCGGCTACGACCCGCTGTTCCTCCCGGCCGGCCAGCCCGCCGGCGCCGAACGCGCGGCCGCGCAGCTGACGCCGGAGGAGAAGGACGCCGAGTCGCACCGCGGTCGGGCGCTGCGCGCGCTGGTGCCCGTGCTCCGGGAGCTCGCCGCCGGGGCCTGACCCCGTCGAGTTCGCGGGCGCACTACAGCTCGCTGCGGCGGCGGACCTCCTCGAGGGCCCGCTCGGTCTCGAGCGCGCGCAGGTGCGGGACCGGGTCGATGCGGGCGCGGAGCACGAACTCGGTGAGCTGGCGCCGCACCTGGGCGCGCAGGTCGTCGGTGTCCCAGGGCTTGGCGATGTAGTGGTCGAGGCCGCCCAGGTTGACGGCGCGGATCGTGTCGGCGTGGTCGGCCTGCCCGGTGACGAGCACCGTGCGGACGTGCGGGTACCGGCCGCCGGAGACCAGGTCCACGAGGAAGTCGGTGCCGGAGCGGCCCGGCAGGCGATGGTCGGCCAGGACCAGGGCGAGCAGGTCGCCGTCGGCGTCCACCTCGTCGAGCACGGCGTAGGCGTCGTCGACGTCCTCGGCGGGTTCGACACGGGTGACGTCGGCGAAGGGGGCGAGGTCGGCCTCGAGGGCGTCGC
The DNA here is from genome assembly GCF_045369825.1 of Dietzia sp. 179-F 9C3 NHS. Classification (NCBI taxonomy): domain Bacteria; kingdom Bacillati; phylum Actinomycetota; class Actinomycetes; order Mycobacteriales; family Dietziaceae; genus Dietzia; species Dietzia sp. 179-F 9C3 NHS. The sequence goes on along the minus strand of NZ_JBIQES010000007.1, from coordinate 32,592 downwards.
GCACCTCGGGCTCGTCCTCGAGCACGAGGATCACGAGCCGCGCCCCGGGTCGGGGCAAGAGCGGTCGGGAGGCGGTCACGTCAACGGCTCCTCGCTGTGGTGGGCGGCGGGCAGGATCACCCGGAACTCGGTGTGGCCGGGCCGGGTGTCCAGCTCGATCACTCCCTCGTGATCCTGGACGATCCGGCGGCTGATGCCCAGGCCCAGGCCCAGGCCGAAGCGGATCCGGCCGGATTTGGTGGTGAAGCGGGGTTCGAAGATCCGCTTGCGCACATCCTCGGGCACGCCGGGGCCGTTGTCCACGACGGACACCACGACGCCGCCGGTCCCGGTGACGGCAGCGCGCACCTCGACCCGCGGGTCGGCCGGCGCCTGCGGCCCGGTGAGGACGTCGGCCGAGTTGGTGAGCAGGTTGATCCACACCTGGGTGAGCTGCCCCGGGTGGGCCATGACGTCGGGCAGCCCCTCGTCCACGGCCTGCTCGACGGTCAGCCCGCGGAGGCGGTGGCCGACGATCCGCAGCGCGTCGTCGAGGGTCTCGGCGACGTCGGTGTGCACGTAGTCGGCGTCCAGCGGGCGCATGGACGAGCGCAGGGAGGACACGAGGTCGGCGATGTGGCTCACGGCCAGGTCGAGGTTGCGGGCCGCGGAGCCTACGGCGGCGGCGGTGACGACGCCCTCGCGCGTGCCCGGCGACGCCGCCGCGAGCGAGCGCAGGGTCTCGTCGTCGTCCAACCCGGCCGCCACCACCCGCCGCACGGTCTCGGCGTCGGGCAGCACCGACCGGACCCGGCGGCGGGCCGCGCGCAGTTCCGGCGTGGAGCGGGCCTCGGCGGTGCGGGCGCGGTGCAGGGCGCGGGTGAGCAGGTCGGCGTCGGGGCCCCGGCCCACGAGGACATCGAGGTTGGCGAGCAGGTGGTCGCGGGCGCCTTCGAGCGCGGCGAGCGGGTTGTTGAGCTCGTGGAACAGGCCCGCCGCCATCTGGCCGATCGCGGCACTGGAGGCCTGGCTCATGAGTTCGACGCGGGCCTCGGCGAGGGCGTCCAGGGCGTCGCCGAGCCGTTCGCCCTCGGCGTGCAGCCGCGCGGCGAGCTCGGCCTCGGTGCGGCGCTGGCTCTCGGCGTGGCGGAGCCGGTCGTCGAGGCCGTGGATCGCCACGATGCCCAGCGCGACCCCCACCTGCCGGCTGCGGGTGAGCGCGGCGACGAGCTGTTCCTCCGACAGGTGGACCAGCTCGCAGTCGGTGAGCGTGCGGGTGGTGCTCAGGGCGGTGCGGTCGCCGATGAACCCGGGCAGGCCGATGATCGGGCCGCCGCGGAACGGGTTGTCCGGCCCGGGGAGGGGGCGTCCGGGCAGGATCACCTCCACCTCGCCGCGTAGGAGCACGTAGACGCCCTCGAGGCGCGAGTCCCGGCGCGAGATCGTGACCTGCGGCGGCAGGGCGATGCGGGGGCGCGGGCCGAGGGCGTCCTCGACGGCGGCCACGAGCTCGGCGACGGCGGTCTGGCGGGAGCCGCGCACCGACGGCAGCAGGTCCCGGGCGCGGGGATCGACGCCGGGCAGGTCGCCGCCCTCGCGGGAGCCGCCACGGGAGCCGCGCGAGCCACCGCGCACCCGGCCGTCGGCCTCGGCGCCGAGCCGTTGCCGCTCGAGGCGGTCCCAGCGGGAGAGGATCCGCGGCCCGAGTTCGCCGGGGGCCCACGGCACGGCCACCACGCCGTCGAGCAGCCCGGCCTCGACGGCCCGGTCCATGCCCTCGATCGCGGTGCGGGCGGTCACCACGAGCAGCCGCGGGGGCGCGTCGGCGGGCCCGGAGGCGGCGATCACGGCGGCGAGCAGTTCGTCGGGCGTGTGGTCGTCGTCGGTGGCCACCACAACGGAGGGGCCGGGCGCGGTGCGGGCGGCGGAGGCGACCAGCGCCGCGGCGGGTGCGACGCCGTCCGCGCGGTGGACCACCACGGTGCCGTCGGCGGCGGACGCGATCTCGCGGGCCACCGCGGCGGCGACCGGTCCGTGGCCCACGACGAGGACCGACGGCAGCGCCTCGTGCCCGTCCTCGTCCGCGGTGCCTGTCACGAGAGCCCCGTGAGCGACCACCACAGCGGCATGACAAAGGCCACGAGCAGCAGCCCGGCCACGCCGACGGCGATCCCGATGGTCGCCATGTCCTTGGTCTTGATCTCGCCGGTCGCGTACGCGATCGCGTTGGGCGGCGTGGAGACCGGCAGCGCCATGCCGAGGCCGCACACCACCGCGAGCCCGACCGCCGTCACCACCGAGTCGGTGCCCACGGTCACCGCGAGCCCGGGCACGAGCGGGATGAGGAGGTTGGCGGTGGCCGAGTTGGAGATGAGGGTGCCGAGGAGGATCGCGAGGGCCAGCAGGCCCAGTGTGACGACGAGGCCGGGCATCGCGGCCCAGTCGACGAGTCCGATCAGCCACTCGTCGAGCCCTGTGGCCGCCACGCCGCTGCCGAGCGCGATGCCGCCGGCGACGAGCCACAGCACGGGCCACTGCAGGCGGCGCAGGTCCTCGCCCGTCATCACCGACGTGGCCAGTAGGACCGTCACCGGGAGGAACGCCACCGTGGCGGCCGGGATCCCGTGGACGGCCTCGCTGAGCCAGAGCAGCACCGTCACGGCGGCCACGACGTAGAACAGGACCGCCCGGGGCCGGGTGTCGAGGTCCACGGTGATGTCGATGTCCACGGCCGTGCCCCGGTCGAGGTAGCGCACCGAGAGCAGCGCCCACGCGATGGCCAGCAGGACCAGCACGAGCGGCGTGGTGGCCACGAGCCAGTCCACAAAGGTGAGGGGGTGCCCGTGGTCGGCGAGCGTTCCCACCGCGATCGCGTTGGGTGGGGAGCTCACGGGCGTGAGCAGGCCGCCGACCGCGGCGGCGACGGGGATGCTCAGCGCCAGGCCGGTGCGGGCGGAGGGGGAGGGGGAGACCGCCAGGACCGGCACGAGGACGGCGAGCATCGTCGCGGTGGTGGCGGTGTTGGACATGAACGCCGAGAGCACCGCGGTGATGAGCATGAGGCCGAGCACGGTGAGGCGCAGGTTGCTGCGGAACGGGCGCAGCAGCACGGCGGTGAGGTTGCGGTCGAGCCGGTATTTGGCGGCGCCGTCGGCCAGGAGGAAACCGCCCAGGAAGAGGATGATCACCGGGTGGGCGAGCGTCGCGTAGATCGACGCCGCGGTGGGCGCCTCGAACACCTCGCCGCCCGGCCCCGCGACGGCGGCGCCGAAGCCGACCAGCGCCTCGTCGGAGATGAGCAGCACCTGCAGAAAGATCACGAGGACCGCGGTGGCGACCAGCGGGATCGCCTCGGTCACCCAGAGGATCACCGCCACCGCGAACACCGCGAGCATGCGCTGCGCGGGGGGCTCGAGGCCGGGGATGTCGACGACGAGGACGAGCAGCGGCACGAGGACTGCCAGTGTCACGCCGAACCGCTGGAGCGTCGTGCCGGGGAGTCGTCGTGCGGTGCGGGAGGCCGGTCGGGGAGCCGCGGTCTGGGCGGTGGAGCCGGTCACGTCACATCCTGTGAGCGTCAGTGGGGAGAGGGTCCGCGGCTCACCCTAGTCCCGGACCGCGGATCGGGGGCCCCTCAGACCGCGTACTCGGAGCGGACGTCGCGGGTGCGCATGTGCTCGAACCAGAAGGAGAGGAACGGGACGGTCCCCGCCAGGGCCGTGAGCAGCGTGCGGGACGCCTTCCAGCGTGCCTTGATGGCCAGGTCGAGCGTCATGAACAGGTAGAGGATGTAGAACACGCCGTGCGCCTGGCCGATGTAGGTGAACCAGTCCGGGGCGTCCGAGGAACTCTCCAGGATGAGGTACTTGTAGACCATCTCCACGGTGAGCACGAGCAGCCACACACCGGTGATCCAGGCGAGCACGCGGTAGCGCGCGAGCGCGCCCTTGATCTTGCCGTCCGGGTCCGGCTTGCGCGTGTCGGTGGTGCGGGTGTCTGCGGTGGTCATGGTGCGGGGTTCTCCTGGGATCGGTCGGCGGGGCGGTCGCCGCTCCGGCGGTCCCGCCTGTCGAGGTCGGCGAGGTAGGCGTTGTAGGCGCGCAGGCCCTCGTCCTCGGGCTCGGCCGCTGCGGCGGGGCGCCGGGTCGGCAGGATGTCGGACGGGATCTCGGTGGGCGTGGAGCCCGGACGACGGCGCCGGGTCCGGTCCCGGGGCGCGGCGGCGCGCTCGTCGTCGTCACCGTGGTCACCCCGGCCCCCTGCGCCCCCGTCGGCCCGGGGCGCCGGGCTCACGCCCGCCGGCTCGGCTCCCGCCTCGGCCTCCGCGTCGGCCTCGAGCCGGATGTACTTGAGGTAGGCGTAGACGAGGAAGCCTGCGAGGAACGGCCACATAAACGTGTAGCCGAGGTTCTGCACGTTGCCCGAGACGGACTGGTAGCGCGCGAGCTGCCACAGGCCCATTCCCAGGCAGAAGAGCGCGCCGACCACCACGAAGGCGATCCAGGAGGGCCGGTGCCGGACCTTGGCGGTGCGGCGCCCACCGTCGGCGGAGTCGCCGCTGGTCGATCGGGCGCGGGGGGTATCGGACACCCCTCCACGGTACCGCCGAGGGCGCGGTAGGCTCACCTCGCCCGGGTACCCTCGGGCCGCGCGCCCGTGGCGGAACTGGCAGACGCGCTGGATTTAGGTTCCAGTGTCTTCGGACGTGGGAGTTCAAGTCTCCCCGGGCGCACGATGACGAACGACCCCGGGCCCTCGCGTGGAGGGCCCGGGGTCGTGTCTCTGGTCGGTAGTGCGTCAGAGGTCGCGGTTGACGCGCGGCGTGACGTCCGCCTCGTCGGGGTGCCCGACGTAGTGCACGATGCTGGCGACGAGTCCGCCCCAGATCACGAGCAGGAACAGCACCATCATGATGATCGCGGGAGCATCCATGGCTCAGGCCTTCTTTCGGGTGGAGTCGGCGGCGGTCTCGCCCTCGCGGGGGGCGAGCCCGTCCCGGTTGGCGTACTCGTTGGCGTAGTCGCTCGGGTCGTCGTCGAGCTCCGGCGGGCCGTCGAGGTGCCGGGCGCCGCGCCAGGGCAGCAGCGAGAGCAGCACCGAGAGGACGAGGATCGCGCCGAGCATGCCCCAGCCGAACACGCCGATCACCGGCAGGTCGTAGCCCTCGTACGGCTCGTTGACGAGCTCGATGATCGTGGTGACGAGTGCGTAGGCCAGGACGATCGGGGTGAGGATCGCCAGGCAGAAGATCCAGAACGTGCCGACCGGCCACGACGAGACCGAGTTGAGGTGGTCCCGCAGCTGCGGGGCGAGCCGCAACACGAACATCACGGCGATGAGCGCGATGAGCGCGATGCCCACGATGCCGAGGTTGTTGGAGAACTTGTCGAGGATGTCGAGGTTCTGCAGGCCCTGTTCGGTGGGCATGAGCACGAGCGAGATGACGGCCATCGGTAGGCCGATAGCGAGGGTCGCCACGGTGCGCGAGCCGCCGATCTTGTCCTGGAAGGACGAGATGACGACCTCGACGATCGAGATGAGCGAGGTGAGGCCCGCGAGGATGAGGCAGACGAAGAACACGACGCCCCAGACGGGCCCGCCGGGCATCTGCGAGATGAGCGCGGGGAAGGCGATGAACGCCAGTCCCGGGCCGCCGCTGACGTCGTCCCAGCCGGCGCCCGCCGACGTGGTGACGAGGAAGCCGAGAGTCGCGAAGACGCCGATGCCGGCGAGCACCTCGAACGCCGAGTTGGAGAAGCCCACGACCAGCCCGGAGCTGGTGAGGTTGGTCTTGCGCTTGAGGTAGCTCGAGTAGGTGAGCATGATGCCGAAGCCCACGGAGAGCGAGAAGAAGATCTGCCCGTAGGCCGCCACCCAGACGCCCGGCTCGGTGAGCACGCCCCAGTCCGGCGTGAAGAACTTGTTGAGGCCGTCCATCGCGCCGTTGAGGAACAGCGAGCGGATGACGAGCGCGGCGAACAGCACCACGAGCAGCGGGACGAAGATCAGCGCGGTGCGGCCGATGCCTTTCTGGACGCCCGCGAGCAGGACGCCGAGGGTGATGATCCACACGGCGACCAGGACGATCACGATGGAGGGGACGAAGTCGAATCCGAAACCGTTGGCTGCGTTGAGGAACGTGCTGCTGAAGAACTCGGCGGACTCCTCGTAGGTCTGGCCCCAGCGCTCGTCGATCGAGAACCAGGCGTAGCTGGCGGCCCAGCCGATGATCACCGCGTAGTAGACCGCGATGACGAAGGCCACGAGGACCTGGATCCAGCCGATCGGCTCGGCCCAGCGGCTCATCCGTCGGAAGCTCAGCGGGGCGGAGCCGCGGAAGCGGTGGCCGATCGCGTAGTCGAAGAACAGCAGGGGCAGGCCCGCGGTGAGCAGGGCCACGAGGTAGGGCAGGAGGAAGGCGCCGCCGCCGTTGTCGTAGGCGACAAAGGGGAAGCGCCAGATGTTGCCGAGGCCGACGGCGGAGCCGATGGCGGCAAAGACGAAGACGGAGCGGCGGGAGAAGGTCTCCCGTGGCTTCACGCCCCCTGTGGTGGCTGGTCTGGTCATGGACGACTCCTTGTCGGAACTCTCGGGCGGGCGGACGACCGATCGGACGTGTGACGGAGGTCACCTTATGGGCTCGCTCCGCAACTTCCTATTTCTAGTCGGCGGGTTGCCATTTGGTGACCTAATCGACGCATTGGGCGCGACCCGTTTTGTGACGAGTGAGACTAGAGTGAAGGTATGAACATCGTCGGTGCAGGTCGGAACCTGGGTCGGGTCGTCGTCGCGGCTGCGGTCGCCACGGCCCTGGGTGGCGCGCCCGTCGTGACCGCGACGCCGGTCGCCGACGCGCCAGCCACCGGAGCGGCCCTCGGCGCCGCGGCCGGGGTCCTCGCGCCCGCCGACGTGGTCCGGGAGACCGGGTCCTGGTTCGCCCACGGCCGCGCCCTCGATCTTCGTGACGACGGCACGGGCACGTTCGCCTCGTGGGTCGGGGCGTTCGACGGCACCCGGCTCCAGCTCCGCCTCGTCCCCGCGCCGGGGGAGGCGACCGTCGCCGAGGTGACGGATATCGAGACGGTCGGCGCCGGCGCCCTGGCCCCGGACGAGACGCCGGGCCTCGGTGGCCTCGTCACGGTGACGTTCGGCGACCCGGTCCGCACGGCGCACGTCGAGTGGACGTCGGGGCCGCGGCGCCTGTCCGCGGACCTGTGCCCCGTCGAGGGTCTCGACGTGGAGCAGATGAACGTCCTGCGCTGCGGCGCCTGACCGCCCCTTCCGCACGCACCGGCCGCCGGGTCTCGGCCGGGTCACGACGCGCCCCATCCGCGCCGTTCGGCCTGAAAACTTGGTAACGATTCGGTAACGGGTCCGCGATGGAACCTGAGGCGCTCCTCACCTGTGAAGATGAGGAAACCGTCAGCTCCGAAATGTGATGGACATCACGGGAATGGTCGGTCCCGCGCCCTGTGGAGTTGCCGGATGTCCGACTTCAAGGTGAGGGGCTCCTCAGGTTTCTGTGGCACTCTGTCCGCATCGCCGGGTCTGAACCGACCGGCTCGCCGCAGACGCCAAGGAGCTCCACACCGTGACGATCGACGACCGCGACCTCAGCCAGCGCTCGACCGAGACCGGGCGCACCGCCGCCCCCCGCCCCACCCGGGCGCTCGCCGACGAGCTGCGGGCGGGTACCGCGTACGCTCTGGCCTTCGGTGGCCAGGGGATCGCGTGGCGCGACGCGCTGAGCGACCTCATCGACGGCACGGGTCTCGGCCCCGAACTCCAGTCGCTCGTCGACGCCTCCGTCGCGCTCACCGAGCCGGTGCACGACGAGATCGCCGTGGTCCGCACCCACGGCTTCCGGCCCATCGAGTGGGCCAACACCACGACCGGTGAGGACGAGGACGACGCCGACCTGCCCGACGACGCCTCGCTCTCCTCGGCCGCGGTGTCCCTGCCGGCCGTGCTGCTCACCCAGATCGGCGCCGTGCGCGCGCTCGGCGCGGAGGGGCTCGACGTGGACGACGCGGTCCCCGCCGCCGTCGTGGGCCATTCCCAGGGCGTGCTGGCCGTGGAGTCCGTAGTGACCTTCGGCTCGATCGACGACCGCCTCCTCGCCGTGGCCGAGCTCATCGGCGCCGCCGCGACCCTCGTCGGCCGCCGCGTGGGCCTGTTCCGCCGCGGCGGCGTGAGCCCGATGGTCGGCGTGACGGGCATCGACGGCGACGCCCTGCGCGCGATCGTCGACGAACTCTTCGCCGACGCCGACCCCGCGCTGCGCCCGTCGGTGTCCATCCGCAACGCGCAGCGCCGCCACGTCGTGGTGGGCCGCCCCGATGACCTCGAGGAGCTGCGCCGCCACTGCGCCGACCTCGAGGCGGAGTCGCGTCGCCGTCGCGAGGCCAAGCTCACCGGCGGCGAGGTCTTCGCCCCCGTCTTCGACCCCCTCGACGTCGAGGTGGGTTTCCACCACCCGGGCATGGCGCCCGCCATCGACGTGGTGGCCGGCTGGGCGGCCCGCTGCGGGCTCGACGCCGACCGCGCGGCCACGCTGGCCCGCGAGGTCTTCACCGACCCCGTCGACTGGGTCGAGGAGATGGCGCACACCCTCGAGGCCGGCGCCGAGTGGATCCTCGACATGGGCCCGGGCGAGGCGCTGACCCGCCTCAACCGGTCGGTGGTCCGCGGCCAGGGCGTCGGCGTGGTGGCCGCCGCCACCCGCGGCGGCCTGCGCAACCTCTTCACCCCGGGCGCCGCCCCGGCAGTCGAGCGGCCGTGGACCGCCTACCAGCCGCAGCTCGTCGAGCTGCCCGACGGCAGCGTCCACGTCGAGACGTCCTTCACCCGCCTCACCGGCTGCTCGCCGATCCTGCTCGCAGGTATGACCCCCACCACCGTGGACCCGGCGATCGTCGCCGCGGCCGCCAACGCCGGCCACTGGGCCGAGCTCGCCGGCGGCGGCCAGGTCTCCGAGGCGATCTTCGCCGAGAACACCGAGCGCCTCGCCGAGCTGCTCGAGCCGGGCCGCAGCGTCCAGTTCAACTCGCTCTTCCTCGACCCCTACCTGTGGAAGCTCCAGGTGGGCGGCAAGCGCCTCGTGCAGAAGGCCCGCGCCGCGGGCATCCCGTTCGACGGCGTGATCGTCACCGCCGGCATCCCCGAACTCGAGGAATCCATCGCGCTGATCGAGGAGCTCACCGAGGCCGGCCTGCGCCACGTGAGCTTCAAGCCCGGCACCGTCGCGCAGATCCGCCAGGTCGTGCGGATCGCCGCCGAGGTGCCCCACATGCCCGTCATCGTCCAGGTCGAGGGCGGCCGCGCCGGCGGCCACCACTCGTGGGAGGACCTCGACGACCTCCTGCTGGCCACCTACGGCACCCTGCGCGACCGGCCCAACGTCGTGCTCTGCGTGGGCGGCGGCATCGGCACCCCCGAGCGGGCCGCCGACTACCTCACCGGCTCGTGGGCCAACGCCCACGGCTACCCGGCCATGCCGGTCGACGGCATCCTCGTGGGCACCGCCGCCATGGCGACTCTCGAGGCCACCACCAGCCCGCAGGTCAAGCAGCTGCTCGTGGACACCGAGGGCGTGGACCACTGGGTGGGCGCCGGCCAGGCCGAGGGCGGCATGGCCTCGGGCCGCAGCCAGCTGGGCGCCGACATCCACGAGATCGACAACACCGCCGCCCGCACCGGCCGCCTGCTCGACGAGGTCGCGGGTGACGCCGAGGCCGTGGCCGCCCGCCGCGACGAGATCGTCGCCGCGATCGACGGCACCGCCAAGCCGTACTTCGGCGACCTCGAGACCATGACCTACGAACAGTGGCTCTGCCGATTCATCGAGCTCTCGCTGGCCCCCGGCGCCTCGGCTGACGGCTGCGTCTCGCGCGACGGCAACGGCTTCGACGTGGGCGGCGACTTCTCCGCCGACGTGGCCGACGGCACCCGCTCCGTGTGGCTCGACCCCACGATCCGCGACCGCTTCCACCGCATGGTGCAGCGCACCGAGGCCCGCCTCGACCCGGTGGACACCGGCCGCATCGTCTCCGCGTTCCCGGAGCCCGTGCAGATGGAGCGTCCCGCCGACGTGGTGGCAGCTCTCGCCGCGCGCTACCCCGAGCTGGGCACCGTCACCCTCCACCCGGCCGACGCCGCCGAGTTCCTCGACATCTGTCGCATGCCCGGCAAGCCCGTGCCGTTCGTCCCGGTGATCGACGGTGACGTGCGCCGCTGGTGGCGCTCCGACTCGCTGTGGCAGGCCCACGACGCCCGCTACGACGCCGACGCCGTGTGCGTGATCCCCGGCACCACCTCCGTTGCCGGCATCACCCGGGTGGACGAGCCGGTGGGTGAGCTGCTCGACCGCTTCGAGTCCGCCACCGCCGACCGCGTCCGCGGCTACCTGCCCGCCGTGGAGCAGGTGTCCGGCCGCCGCCGCGGCGCCGTCACCGCCGCGCAGGGCCCGGTCGCCGACGTGCTCAACGCGCCCGACGTCGAGTGGGCCGGCCGCCTGGTCGTGAGTCCCGTCCACCGCCTGGGTGTCCTGCACGCCTGGGAGATCGGAGCCGACGGCGTTGGCCGCCACCCGGTCTCCGGCGCGGTGCTCACCCCGTCCGCCGACGGCGCGACCGTGGACCTCGTCGTCCCGATCGGACGCGCCGAGATGACCATCACCCTCACCCTCGGCCCGGCGGTGGCCACCGGCGCCGCTCCGGTCGTCACGGACTCCCACGCCGAGGCCGCCATGCGCACGCTCCTGCGCACCGCCGCCGGCGTCGGCCGCGGCGGCGCCGGGGGAGCGACCATCGACTCGCTGCCCGAGGTCGTCGGCGGCGTGGCCCGAGCTCGCTTCGCCTTTGACCCCACCCTCGCCACCGACCACGCCGGCGTCACCGCCGGCAGCCTGCCCACCGGCCTCGCTCCCTCGGCGGGCGTGCCGGACGCGCTCGTCGGGGCCGCCTGGCCGGCCGTCTTCGCCGTGCTCGGCGAGACCCGACGCCCGTCGGGAGCCGGGACCGTGGTCGAGGGCCTGCTCGACCTGGTTCACCTCGACCACGGGGTCCGCATGCACGCGGCTCTGCCCTCCGAGGCCGCCGACCTCGTCGTCGTCGCCCGGTCCGGCGCGGTGCGCGACACCGACCTGGGCCGCGTCGTCGAGGTGGCCGTCGAGGTCTCCACGCTCGGCTCCGACGGCGCCGACACCGCCTTGTGCACCCTCACCGAGCGGTTCGCCATTCGCGGCCGCACCGGCCGCGCCGAGGTGGGCGACCCCCGCCCGGTCGGCGGCGCGCTCACCGACGCCCACGGCGAGGCCGTGAGTCCGGCCGAGACCACCCGACAGACCCGCGTGTCCACCACGCTGGTGGCGCCGCATGACATGACCGCGTTCGCGCTGGTCTCCGGCGACCACAACCCGATCCACGTCTCCGACACCGCGGCCGAGCTCGCGGGCCTGGGCGGCGTGATCGTCCACGGCATGTGGCTCTCCGCCGCCGCGCAGCACGCGGTGCAGGCCTCCGACGGGAAGACCCCCGCGCTGCGGATCGCGGGCTGGACCGCCCGCATGCTCGCCCCGGTCCGCCCGGGCGACCACATCGCCGTGCGCGCCGTCCAGACCGGCCGCCACGCCGGCGGCCAGGTCCTCGAGGTCACCTGCACCGTGGACGGCGCCACCGTCATGGCCGCCACCGCCCTCACCGAGGCCCCGCGCACCGTCTACGCCTTCCCCGGCCAGGGCATCCAGGCCAAGGGAATGGGCATGGAGGGCCGCACGCGCTGCCCGGCCGCCCGCGAGATCTGGGACCGCGCCGACAAGCACACCCGCGAGGCACTGGGCTTCTCGATCCTGTCGATCGTGCGCGAGAACCCCACCGAGGTGACCGTCCGCGGCACCGTCCACCGGCACCCCGACGGCGTCCTCTACCTGACGCAGTTCACCCAGGTCGCCATGGCGTGCCTCGCGGTGGCACAGCGCGCCGAGCTCGAGGCCGACGGGCTGTTCATCGACGACGCCTACTTCGCAGGCCACTCGATCGGCGAGTACGACGCCCTGGCCGCCATCTCCGGTGTGCTCGAGCTCGAGCCCCTGCTGGAGATCGTGTTCCAGCGTGGCTCGACCATGCACCAGTTGGTCCCGCGGGACGCCCACGGCCGGTCGGACTACCGCATGGCCGCCATCCGCCCGTCGCAGATGGGCATCTCCGATGCCGAGGTGGCCGAGTGGGTGGCGGGTGTAGCCCGCGAATCGGGCGAGTTCCTCGAGATCGTCAACTACAACCTCGCCGGCTCGCAGTACGCGCTGGCCGGCACGGTCGCAGGTTGCGAGGCCCTGGAGAAGGCCGTCGAGCGCGAGCTGGAGATCTCCGGTGGCAAGAACGCCTTCATCCTGGTCCCCGGCATCGACGTGCCCTTCCACTCCACCGTCCTGCGCGGCGGCGTCCCGGACTTCCGGGCCACCCTCGACGCGCTGATCCCGCACGACATCGACATCTCGGTGCTCGTGGGCCGGTACATCCCCAACCTCGTGCCGCGCCTGTTCACCCTGGACCGCGACTTCGTGCAGGAGATCGCCGACCTCGTGCCGGCCGAGTCCCTCGCCGAGGTGCTCGCCAACTGGGACGCGTGGGCCGCCACCCCGGTCCGCCTGGGCCGCCTGCTGCTCGTGGAGCTGCTGGCCTGGCAGTTCGCCAGCCCGGTCCGCTGGATCGAGACCCAGGAGCTGCTCTTCACCCCGGTGGAGCGCGGCGGACTCGGCGTGGAGGCCTTTGTCGAGGTGGGCGTGGCCAACGCGCCGACCGTGGCGAACCTCGCCTCCAAGACCCTCGACCTGCCCACGCACCGCGGCCCCCGCGCCCAGGTGCTCAACGTGGAGCGCGACTCCGCGGCCCTGTACGGCACCCTGCCGCCCAGTGTCGACGACGACGAGGACACCTCCGCCTCCACGGATGCCCCGGCCGCCCCGGCCGACGAGGCGTCCGCCACCCCGGCCGCCGGCTCTGCCGAAGCGGCCCCCACAGACCCCGCACCGGCCGTCAACACCCCCGGCACGGCCGGTGCGGACCGATCCACTACGCCCGCAGAGGCCGCTCCCGGCGCCCCGCGCCCGGACGACCTGGACTTCGGCGCCCCCGAGGCCACCCGCATGCTGGTGGCCCTGCGCACCAAGGTCCGGCCGGAGCAGATCGCCGGCGGCGACTCCATCGAGACGCTGTGCGACGGCGTCTCCTCGCGCCGCAACCAGCTGCTGCTGGACCTGGGCACGGAGCTGAGCCTGGGCGCGATCGACGGCGCGGCGGAGGCCGACTTCCCGACGCTGTCCGACCAGGTCTCGCGCCTGGCCCGCGGCTACGCGCCTTTCGGTCCGGTCCTGTCCGACGCGGTGGGCGAGGCCCTGCGCGCCGTGCTCGGCCGCTCCGGCAAGCGCGCCTCGTACATCGCCGAGCGCGTCACCGACACCTGGGAGCTGGGCCCCGGCTGGGCGCAGCACGTCACGGCCGAGATCGCCCTGGGCACCCGCGACGGCGCCTCGATTCGCGGCGGCGACCTCGCGACGCTCGACGCGTCCGGCGTCAAGGACGTGGCCGCGCTCGACGCGCTCATCGACGCCGCCGTGCAGGCGGTGGGTTCCGCCAACGGCGTGGCCGTGGCCAAGCCGGCCTCCGGGGCGGGCGGCGGCGGGGTCGTGGACTCCGCGGCCCTCGACGAGTTCGCCGAGGGCGTCACCGGCGCCGACGGCGTGCTCGCCCAGACCGCGCGGACGATCCTCACCCGCCTGGGCCACCTCGAGCCCGACGCCGTGGACCTCCTCGCCGAGGCCGACCCGGACGCCGAGCTCGCGGACCTCGTGGCCGCCGAGCTGGGCTCGGACTGGCGCCGCGTGGTGGCGCCGGCCTTCGACGCGGACCGCGCCGTCCTCCTGGACGACCGCTGGGCCTCGGCCCGCGAGGACCTGGCCCGCCTGTGGACCCGGACCGACGTGCCGGCCGACGCGGCCGAGTCGTTCCGCGGCGCCGGCGCGATCGTCGCCGAGCAGGCCCATTGGTGGGCCGGCCGGGCCACGGACGCGCGGCGCGACGCCCACGCGGACGCCTTCCGGGCGATCGGCGAGGCCGCCGCCGAGGAGTTCGCCGGCGAGTACGCCTCCGACGTCGCCGTCGTCACCGGCGCCGGCAAGGGCTCCATCGCCGCGGCCGTCACCGGACGTCTCCTCGCGGGCGGGGCCACCGTCGTGGCCACCACCTCGAGCCTGGACGCGCGCAAGCTGGCCTTCTTCAAGGACCTCTACCGCACGCACGCCCGCGGCGGTGCGGCCCTGTGGGTGCTGCCGGCCAACCTCACCTCGTACTCCGACGTGGACGCTCTCGTCGAGTGGGTGGGCAGCGAGCACGCCGAGAGCATGGGCGGGCAGACCACCGTGCTCAAGCCGGCGCTCACACCGACGCTGCTGTTCCCCTTCGCCGCCCCGCGCGTCCAGGGCTCGATGGCCGACGCCGGCCCGCGGGCCGAGACCGAGATGCGCGTCCTGCTGTGGAGCGTGGAGAAGCTCGTGGCCGGGCTCGGCGCGATCGGCGCCGACACCGACGTGGACTCCCGCCTGCACGTGGTGCTGCCGGGCTCGCCCAACCGCGGCATCTTCGGCGGCGACGGTGCCTACGGCGAGGCCAAGGCCGCGCTCGACGCCATGATCGCCAAGTGGGGCTCGGAGAAGTCCTGGTCTGAGCGCGTGACCTTTGTCCACGCGATCATCGGCTGGGTCCGCGGCACCGGGCTCATGGGCCACAACGACCCGCTGGTCGAGGCCGTCGAGGCCGCCGGCGTGAGCACCTGGTCCACCGCCGAGATGGCCGCCGAGCTGCTGCGCTGGTGCACGCCGGACTTCCGCGACGCGGCCGGCGACGGCCCCGTCACCGTCGATCTCACCGGCGGGCTCGGCACGGCCGACCTCGACATGTCGGCCCTGGCCGCCGACCGCCCGGCGACCTCGACGGACGTCGAGGAGGACGCAGCGGAGGGCACCATCGCCGCGCTGCCGTCGCCGCCCGCCGTGGTGGCCGACGAACGCCCCGAGTGGGGCGAGGTCACGCAGGACCTCGAGGACATGGTCGTGATCGTGGGCGCCGGCGAGGTCGGCCCCTACGGCAGCGCCCGCACCCGCTTCGAGGTGGAGACCTCCGGTGAGCTCAGCGCCGCCGGCGTGGTGGAGCTCGCCTGGTCGACCGGCCTCATCACCTGGGAGGACTCGCCGCGGGCCGGCTGGACCGTCACCGCGACGGGTGAGCCGATCGACGAGGCCGACATCGCCGAGCGCTTCGGCGAGGAGGTCCTGGCCCGCGTGGGCGTGCGCCGCTACGCCGACGACGCCGGCGCGGAGATGTTCGCGGGCGAGGCGCCGCTGCTGACCTCGGTGTTCCTGCCGGAGGACCTCACCTTTGTGGTGGACGACGAGGCCCAGGCCCGCGCCTACCTCGAGGCCGACCCGGAGAACACGGTCGTCACGCACGATGCTTCCGGCGACTGGGTGGTGACCCGCAGGGCCGGCACCGAGATCCGCGTGCCGCGCCGCACCACGCTCACCCGCGTGGTGGGCGGCCAGATCCCGACCGGCTTCGACCCCACCGCGTGGGGCATCCCGGCCGACATGGCCTCGGGCATGGACCGCGTGGCCGCGTGGAACCTCGTGGCCACCGTGGACGCGTTCATCTCCTCGGGCTTCACCCCGGCGGAGCTGCTCGCCCACGTCCATCCGGCCGACGTCGCCAACACCCAGGGCACCGGCATGGGCGGCATGACCAGCATGCGCTCGCTCTACATCGACGGGCTCCTGGGTCGGTCGCGCGCCAACGACACGCTGCAGGAGGCGCTGCCCAACGTGGTGGCCGCGCACGTCATGCAGTCCTACGTGGGCGGCTACGGCGCGATGGTCCACCCGGTGGCGGCCTGCGCCACCACGGCCGTGTCCGTCGAGGAGGGCTTCGACAAGATCCGCGCCGGCAAGGCCGAGTTCGTGGTGGCCGGCGGGTTCGACGACCTGTCCATCGAGGGCATCCAGGGCTTCGCCGACATGTCCGCCACCGCGGACTCGGCGGCCATGGCGGCCAAGGGCATCGACGAGCGCCACTACAGCCGGGCCAACGACCGCCGGCGCGGCGGGTTCGTGGAGTCGCAGGGCGGCGGCACGATCCTGCTCGCCCGCGGCGACGTCGCGGCGCGCATGGGCCTGCCGGTCCTCGGCGTGGTGGCGTGGGCCGGCTCGTACGCCGACGGCGCGCACACGTCGATCCCGGCCCCGGGCCTGGGTGCCCTGTCCGCCGGCCGTGGCGGGGAGCGGTCGCCGCTGGCGCGCGGGCTCAAGGCCCTGGGCCTGACCGCCGACGACCTGGCCGTGGTGAGTAAGCACGACACCTCGACCAAGGCCAACGACCCCAACGAGTCCGACCTGCACGAGCGACTCGCGGCGTCGATCGGCCGCTCGGACGGGAACCCGCTGTTCGTGGTGTCGCAGAAGACGCTCACCGGGCATGCCAAGGGTGGCGCCGCGGCGTTCCAGCTCATCGGCCTCACCCAGATGCTGCGCTCGGGGACGCTGCCCCCGAACCGCGCCCTGGACTGCGTGGACGACGTCCTGGACCGCCACCGGCACCTGGTGTGGCTGCGCGAGCCGCTGCAGCTCGGCGGTGCGATGCCGCTGCGGGCCGGCCTGCTCACCTCGCTGGGCTTCGGCCACGTGTCCGGCCTCATCGCGGTGACACATCCCGAGGCGTTCCACCGCGCCGTGGCGGCGCAGCTCGGCGACGAGGAGTCCGAGCGTGTCCGCGGCGTCGCGCTCGAGCGCGAGCACGCCGGCGCCCGGCGCCGGGTGGCCGCCATGTACGGTGGCGAGTCCCTCTACACCCGTCCGGAGGCGCGTCGCCTCGGCGAGGGCTCGGCCGACGCGGTCAAGGAGCGCGAGGCCGCGGTCCTGCTCGACCCGGCCGCCCGGATCGACGACGACGGCGTGCTCGCCGCACCCGGGGGCGAGTGAGGCCGGGCGTGACCGGCGGCGTGCGGGGCGTCGGGGTCGACACGGTCGACCTCGACGCCTTCGCCGCGTCCCTGGCCGAGCCGGGCACCCGCTTCGCCGGCGCCTTCTCCGCCACCGAGCGCCGCCAGTGCCGCGAACGCGCGGCCGGGCGGGGCGCGGGCGGGGGCGGCGCGGGTGGCGCGGGTGGCGGCGACGCCGACCTCGCCCGCCATCTCGCCGGCCGCTGGGCCGTGAAGGAAGCCGTGGTCAAGGCGTGGTCCGCCGCGCTCTACGGCACGCCGCCCCCGATCCCGCCGGACCTGATGCGCTGGTCCGAGATCGAGACCGTGTGCGACGCGTGGGGCCGGCCGTCGGTCCGCCTCGGCGGCGAGGTGGCCCGGCAGGTTGCGGCCACGGTGGGGGTGGGCGCGCGCTGGCACGTGTCCCTGAGTCATGACGGCGACGTGGCCGTCGCCTTTGTGGTCCTCGAGGCCTGAGCTCCGGCGCTCCGTCCCGGCCTCGCCTGGGCGGGTCAGTCCTGGGCGGCGGCCTCGCGCTCGGCGAGCCACAGGTATGCGGTGAGCATCCGCTTGAGCTCGGTGACGGTCGCGTCGTGGAGGTCCTCGCCCTCCGCGGACGAGGCCGAGCCGGAGACCGTCACCGAGAAGTTGAGCATCGAGTAGGCCACGTGGACCAGCACCTCGGCCATGAAGGCGCGGCGCTGCCGGTCGGTGGCCGGGGTGAGCGGGGCCAGGACGCTGGCGACCATCGAGGCCAGCTCGCGCTCGTTGACGGCGGCGGTGGCGCGGGTCGAGGGCGTGGCCTGGGTGGCCAGCCACACCGCGCGGCGCGAGGGGTCTCCCTGCCACAGGTCGGCCAGGTGGTCGAGGAAGTCGTTGAGCAGCTCCGGCCAGTCCAGCGCGGGGATCTTCTGCGCGAAGCGCTCGAGCTCCTCGATCACGCCGTGGGCGTCCTGCCGGTCGAGCTCGCACACGAGGACGTACTTGTTGGCGAAGAACTGGTACAGCGTGCCGATCGGCACCCCGGCCCGCGAGGCCACCTCCTCGCAGGTGAACGAGTCGAAGCCCACCTCCACCAGGACGCTGCGCGCGGCGGTGAGCAGCGCCTCGAACTTGCGGCGGCTGCGCTCCTGGATCGGGCGACGGCGGGGGACCAGGATGTCCGGCCCGTCCTGGACGGACTCCTGCGGGGTCTCCTCGGCGTCGGGGCGTCCGCTGCTCATGGGGAAGCTCAGCCCTCCGCGCGGTCGGGCAGTTCCACGCCGAGCAGCTTGGCGACCATCGCCGCGTGCCCCTTGGCGCGGACGTTGTACCGGGCCAGGGAGAGCGTGCCGTCGGAGTCCACGACGAACGTCGAGCGGATTACGCCCATCACGGTCTTGCCGTAGTTCTTCTTCTCGCCGAAGGCGCCCCACTCGGTGAGCACGGCCTTGTCCGGGTCGGACAGCAGCGGGAACGTGATCCCGTACTTGTCCCGGAAGCGCGTGAGCTTCTCGGGGGAGTCGGGGGACAGGCCCACCACGCCGATCCCGGCCTCGGCCAGGGTGGGAAGGGCGTCCTGGAAGTCGACCGTCTCGGTGGTGCAGCCCGGGGTCATGGCGGCCGGGTAGACGTAGACGAGGACACGGCCGTGCTCGGCGAGGAGATCGGCGAGGGAGGTGGGCGTGCCGTCGGCGTCGGGGAGGGTGAAGGCGGGGGCGGTCTGGCCCACCTCGAGCCGTGCTGTGCTCACCTGGGCTCCTCTCGCGGAAGGCTCGTCGGAAGCGGCGGACCATCCCAACTTATCCGATGCACCGGCGCGCGGGCGCGGATCGCGGTCGGGTGCGCTAGCGTGGGCGGGGTCAACCACCCGCCACGGGCGGGACGACGAGCGATTCGACGGAGGTCTCGTGTCCAGGAGCTACGACAGCATCGAAGGCGATATCGCGAAGGCGCGCGACGATCTCGCGACGACCTTGGACGAGATCATCGACCGGGTCAACCCCAAGAACCTCGCCGCGGAGGGCAAGGTCAAGGCCACCGCGGCGCTCACGGACCCCAAAGTCCTCGCCGTGCTCGGCGGGATCGCCGCCCTGGTCGTGGGCGGCGTGACCATCTCGACCATCAACAAGCGCAAGGAGCGCCAGCGCATCGAGGCGTACCTGGCGGCAAAGCGCGCCTGACGCGGGCGCGCCTCGGGAGCCCGGGGACCGACGACGACGAAGAGGCCCTCCCGAACGGGAGGGCCTCTTCGTTGTTCTCGACTCGTTGTGCGCCATCAGGGACTCGAACCCCGAACCCGCTGATTAAGAGTCAGCTGCTCTGCCAATTGAGCTAATGGCGCCCGGTGCGAGAGAAACAGTAACAGGCTGCCGGGCCCATCACGAAATCGGCAGGTCCGGCGGGGGAGTGGCGACGATGGTGACGCCGTCGCCGTGCCCGAATCGATATGGAACCTGACGGGCCTACCGGGCATAATGGGGGAATCGTCCCGCCGGCCCGCGCGGCCGGGGGACTCGACGTGAGAGGCGAAGGGGTTCTTTGGTGTTTGCAGGCGACGTGGTGTGGACGAGGCGGCAGCGGGCCGGTGCGCGGTCCGGTCGCAGGCTCGCCGTCGCCGCCGTCCTCGCCGGCGCCCTGGCGCTGACGGGCTGCACGATCGGCGAGGTGGGTGGCGGGTCGGGCGAGTCCAAGGCGGAGCCGGTCCCCTCGGCCGTCATCGACGTCTCGGTGGCGGACGGCTCGGACGACGCCAATCCCGTCGATCCGGTGGTGCTGACCGCCGCAGAGGGCGAGCTCACCGAGGTCACGCTGCTCAACCCCGAGGGTGTGCCCGTCGAGGGCGAGTTCAACGAGGACCGCACCGAGTGGCGCAACACCGAGGAGCTCGGCTACGGCCGCGAGTACACCCTCGAGTCGACGGCCGTGGACGGCGAGGGGCTGTTCACCAAGAAGATCTCCCGCTTCTCCACCATGACGCCCCGGATCATGACGGCCGCCTACCTCACCGTGGGCCAGGACGCCGTGGTGGGTATCGGCCAGCCGGTGGCGATCATGTTCGACGAGCCGATCTCCGATCGTCGGGCCGCGCAGGAGAACATCCACATCACCACCGAGCCCGCCGTGGAGGGCGCCTTCTACTGGGTGTCCAACCAGGAGGTCCGCTGGCGGCCCGCCGAGTACTGGGAGCCCGGCACGGAGATCGACGTGCACGTGGACATCTACGGCAAGGACCTCGGCGACGGGATGTACGGCCAGGAAGACGCGCGCAGCAGCTTCAGCATCGGCGACGCGGTGATCTCACGGGTGGACGACTCCACCAAGCAGATCGTGGTGGAGCGCAACGGTGAGGTGGTCAAGACCATGCCCACGTCGATGGGCAAGGCGGGGACCCCGACCCCCAACGGCACCTACATCATCGGCGAGAAGCTGGCCTCGATGGTCATGGACTCCTCGACCTACGGCGTTTCCGTGGACTCGCCCGACGGCTACCGGACGCCGGTGCAGTACGCCACGCGGATGTCCTATAGCGGCATCTTCCTCCATGCGGCCCCGTGGTCGGTGTGGGCGCAGGGCAGCCAGAACGTCAGCCACGGATGCCTCAACGTGACGACCTCCGACGCGGCGTGGTTCTACGAGAACGCCAAGCGCGGCGACATCTTCGAGGTGTCCGGCACCAGCGGAGGCACCCTCCCGGGCTGGGACGGCCTGGGCGACTGGAACGTCCCGTGGGAGACGTGGAAGGCAGGCAACGCGGACGCGGCATAGGTCCCCCCGGCGGCACGCCGGCCGGCCTGGAAGAGTGGCCCCCATGGAGCATCCCCGGCCCGGCGCGGAGTTCGCGCACACCGAGCACGAGATCACCGAGCCCGTCGACCTCGCCCACGGGGCGCGCCTCAACCCGGCGGCGGTGGGGTGGTCGCGCATCCCGCTGCACCGCACCGCGATCTCCGGCTGGGGCCGGACCAAGCGGTGGGAGTACTGGGGGATCGTCACCGACCGCTGGGTGATCGGCCTGACCGTCGCGGGCCTGGACTACCTCGCGCTGGCCGGCCTCTACGTGTTCGACCGGGCGACCGGCGAGGAAATCGCCCGCGACGGCGTGGCACCGGCCGGACACCCGCGCCTGGGCGACGCCCCGGGTGACGGCTCGGCCTGGCTGGCCGCCGGACTCGGCGGCGGGACGGTGACGGTGGGCGTCGAGGACCGACCCGGGCTCACGTCGCTGCACGCGGAGGGCCGCGGGATCGCGGTCGAGGCGGAGGTCCGCAGACCGGCGCACGACGCCCTCGCCGTCGTCGTCCCGTGGAGCGCGCGCCACTTCCAGTACACGCTCAAGGACCTCGCCAACCCTGTCACCGGGTCGATCACGATCAACGGCACCACCCACGACATCGGTAGAGGGTGGGCGGTGCTCGACCGCGGGCGCGGCCGCTGGCGCTGGGCCAACATCTGGAACTGGGGCGCCGGCAGCGGCGTGGTGGATGGCTCGACACGCGCGATCCAGGTGGGCGGCCGGTGGACCGACGGCACCGGCTGCACCGAGAACGGGCTGCTCGTGGACGGGCGGATGCACAAGATCGGCGAGGACCTGACCTGGGACTACGACCTCTCCGACGCCGGCGCGCGCTGGCACGTGCGCGGAGAGCGGATCGACGCCGTGCTCACGCCGTTCCACCGCCGCCGGGCGATCACCGAGCTGGGCGTGCTGGCCGTGCGCACGCACCAGGCGTTCGGCGAGTGGCACGGCACCGGCATCCTCGACGACGGCCGCGAGGTGAGCCTCGACGGGCTCGTGGGCTGGGCCGAGGAGTCGCGGAACCGCTGGTAGGCGCGGCCGGGCTCAGCGTGCCAGGGCTCAGCGGGCCCGGGCCCGTTCGACCCTCCGGAACAATGCGCGGCCGGGCGCCGACGACAGGCCGTGGGCCAGGGTACTCGCCACCACGACGAGCGAGCCCGCGGCGAGGATCTGTGGGTGCTCGCTGCCGTACTCGGCCTCCATCGTCAGGTAGAACACCGCGGCCACGCCGACGGGCCCGAACCACCCGAGGAACGCCGCGCTGTGCAGCGGCATGCCCAGCGGCCGCGCCAGGGCGAGGACGAGCGGCAGGCGGCGGAGCACCAGTACCGCCACGGCGAGCGCGACGCCGGTCCAGCCGAGCGCGCCCCACTCGGCCCACGGGATCGTGGCGCCGAGGACCACGAAGAACGGCAGGACGGCGAACTGGTTGACGGCCTCGTCGATCTGGACCTCGGTCTCGCGCTCGGCGCCGGTACTCACCACGTTGTAGGCGAGGCCGGCAACGAAGGCGCCGAAGACGCCGTTGAGGTCGGCGAGCCCGCACACGCCCAGGACCAACAGGGCGAGCAGGACGGTGTAGAGCAGCGTCGGCCCCTCCTCGGTGGACTTGTGACGCTGCGCGAGGTGGAGCGCCTTGGCGGCCAGGACGCCGCTCGCGATGCCCACGACGAGCGCACCGAGGACCTGCCACGCGGTGTCGAGGGCGGCCTCGCCCGTGGAGAGCGACCCCGCGACGGCGAGCGCGAGCAGCACCAGCGGCAGAGCGAGGCCGTCGTTGGCCCCGGACTCCAGGGAGAGGATCTGGCGGTCGCGCTCCGGCAGGTCCTCCTCGGCGCCCTCGCCGGTCACCGCGCTGGAGGCGAGCACCGGGTCCGTGGGGCAGACCGCGGCGCCGAACAGCAGCGCCAGCGCGAAGGACGTGCCGAGCAGCCACATCGCCAGGCCCGCGGACACGAGGGCCATCGCCGGCATCACCACCACGATGAGCAGCGCCAGCGACTTCCAGTGCGTGCGCAGCGCCGAGAAAGGGTAGCGCAGTGCGACGCCCATCACGGAGATCGCCAGGAGGACCTCGGCGCCGTGCTGCAGGAGCGAGGGCTCGGCGGTGAGTTCGGGCAGGTCGAGGATCCCGGTGACGGCCGGGCCTAGCAGGACGCCCGCGACGAGTGCGATGAGCGGCTCGGACAGCGGCCACTGGTGCAGGCGCGCGGAGATCGCGACGATCACCACGCCGAGGGCGCCGACCACCGCGAGCAGCAGGTCGAGCGTGGACATCACGTCACTCCTCTCGGGGAGATGCGGACGGGGGCAGGCGGATCCGCGCGGACCCTATATTGCGTGGCGCGGGGGTGTGGCCGGCCTGACGAAATCGGCGACTCCATCGTTGAATCGGCGAGGCATGTGGGGGCTGCGGATTCAGCAGCGGAGTCGCCGATTTCGGGGCAGCGGGGCAGCGGGGCAGCGGGGCAGTGGGGCAGCGTCGGCGCCCGCAGACGAGATCAGGGCCCGAACCGTGAGGTTCGGGCCCTGATCTTCTCGGGGTGGCTGACGGGACTCGAACCCGCGACACCCAGGATCACAACCTGGTGCTCTACCAGCTGAACTACAGCCACCATCGCCGCTCTCGCGAACAGCGCCCACGATGCTACCCGGTGAGGGGCCGAGCGACGAAATCCCGGGGCTGCGGCCGGAGGGTCAGTCGATCGCCGGCAGCTTCTCCGCGGCGGCCTTGACCTCGTCGGAGGTCGGCCCGGGCTGCGGAACGAAGGCCGTCGCCCGGTAGTACTCGAGCTCGCGGATCGACTCCTTGATGTCGGCCAGCGCGCGGTGGCTCATGCCCTTCTCGGGCTGGCCGAAGTAGATACGCGGGTACCAGCGGCGGCACAGTTCCTTGATCGAGCTCACGTCGATCATCCTGTAGTGCAGGTAGTCGTTGAGCTCGGGCATGTCGCGGGCGATGAAGCCGCGGTCGGTGCCGATCGAGTTGCCGGCCAGGGGAGCGGTCCGCGAGACGGGCACCCACCGCCGCACGTACTCCAGCACCTGCTTCTCGGCCTCGGCCACGGTGACGGTGGAGCGGCGGATCTCCTCGGTGAGCCCTGACGAAGCGTGCATGTCGCGCACCACCGGCAGCATCGCGTCGAGCTGGGCGTCGGAGGCGTGGATGACGATGTCCACGCCCTCGCCGAGCACGTTGAGCTCGGAGTCGGTGACCAACGCCGCGATCTCCACCAGCGCGTCGGAGGAGGTGTCGAGGCCGGTCATCTCGCAGTCGATCCACACGATGCGGTCGTTCTTGGACTCCTGGTGCGGCGTCGGTGAGGACGCGGGAGCCGTTGAGTTCGGAGCGGGGGTCTGCTCTGGCATCATTCGACTATAAGCCGACGTGCCCGCCGTCCCGCCCCCAGGAGATCCCGCATGACTGAGACACCCGCCCGCCAGATCGCCGCCGGCTACGCGACGGAGGGCGGGGCAGTCACCCTCGGCTCGGTGATGGTCGACGGCGAGGCGGATCCCACTGCGAAGGTCGCGCTGCCGCTGAGCATGGTCAACCGGCACGGCCTCATCGCCGGCGCCACCGGCACGGGCAAGACCAAGACGCTCCAGCTGTTCATCGAACAGCTCTCGGCGAACGGTGTCCCCGTCGTCGTCGCCGACATCAAGGGCGACCTCTCCGGCCTGGGCGCGCCCGGCGAGCCCAACGACGCGATCACCGACCGCGCCACGCGCACCGGCGTCGACTGGGCGCCCGAGGGCTACCCCGTAGAGTTCGTCTCACTTGGAACGGAGGGCGTGGGCGTGCCGGTCCGCGCCACCATCACGAGTTTCGGGCCGATCCTGCTGGCCAAGGTGCTGGGCCTCAACGCCACGCAGGAGTCCACGCTCGGGCTGATCTTCCACTGGGCCGACCAGCAGGGCCTGGAGCTGTACGACCTCAAGGACCTGCGCGCGGTCATCCAGCACCTCACCTCGGACGAAGGCAAGTCCGACCTCAAGGGCATCGGCGGCGTCTCCTCGGCCACGGCCGGGGTGATCCTGCGTGCGCTGGTCAACCTCGAGGCCGCCGGCGGCGACACGTTCTTCGGCGACCCCGAGCTCGAACCGGCCGACCTCATGCGCCGCGACGGCGCGCGCGGCGTCATCACGGCTGTAGAGCTCGGCGACCAGGCGGCGCGGCCGGCACTGTTCTCCACCTTCCTCATGTGGATCCTCGCCGAGCTGTTCCAGGAACTGCCCGAGAAGGGCGACGTGGAGAAGCCGGAGCTCGTGTTCATCTTCGACGAGGCCCACCTGCTGTTCGCCGATGCCTCCAAGGCGTTCCTCGAGCAGGTCGTGCAGACGGTCAAGCTCATCCGCTCCAAGGGAGTGGGCGTGTACTTCTGCTCGCAGCAGCCCACGGACATCCCCAAGGACGTGCTCTCGCAGCTCGGCGCTCGCATCCAGCACGCCCTGCGCGCGTTCACCCCCGAGGACCAGAAGGCGCTGAGCAGGACCGTCAAGACGTACCCGACGTCGGAGTTCTACGACCTCGAGTCCGCCCTCACCTCGCTGGGCACGGGCGAGGCGATCGTCACCGTGTTGAGCGAGCGTGGCGCCCCTACACCTGTCGCGTGGACGCTCATGACGCCGCCGCGCTCGCTCATGGACACGATCGGCGAGACCTCGATCTCGCAGCAGGCGCGCGCCTCCGAGCTCTACACCAAGTACGGCGCGACCGTGGACCCCGTGTCCGCGTTCGAGAAGCTGCAGGCCAAGGCTGCAGCCGCCGAGCAGGCGGCGGTGGACGCCGAACTCGCCGCCCAGCAGGCCGCACAGGCCCAGTCCGAGGCCCGGATGGACGCGCGGGTCGGCGGTGGCCGGCCGAGAGGCGGCTCCGGTCACGGCCCCGACGACGAGTCGTTCGTCTCCAAGGCCATGTCCAACCCGGCGGTGCGCTCGTTCCTGCGCTCGGCGGCGTCGGCCGCCGGACGCGAGATCAGCCGCAGCATCTTCGGTACGCGCTCCCGGCGGCGGTCGCCACGGTGATATCAGGCTCCGGCCTGGCCCTCGCCGAGCTTGGCGTAGAACTTCCCGACGATCGGCGCCATGAGCCCGCGCGGAGTGTAGTTGCCGGCCACGGACATCGCCTGACTCAACGGCCCCGGCACCACACGCATCTTGTTCTTGGCCAGCGCGTCGAGCGAGACTCGCGCGGTGTAGTCGGTGTCCACCCAGAGGCGGTCGGGGACGATCCGGTCGACGAACGTCTTGTCCTCCTCGGCGATCTCCTCGGTGCGCACCGGGCCGGGGGCCAGCAGCGTCACGTGCACGCCGGTCCCCTTGAGCTCGCCGCGCAGCGACTCGGAGAAGGTGTTGAGGAACGCCTTGGTGGCGGCGTAGGTGGCGTTGTTGGGGATGGGCATGTTGCCGGCGGCGGAACCCACGTTGAGGATCGCGCCGGTGCCGCGCGAGACCATGCCGGGTAGGACGGCCAGGATGAGGTCGTGGCAGGCCACGGCGTTGACCTGGACCTGGGCCTTCTCGTAGTCGAAGTCCAGGGCGGCCAACGGTCCGAAGGTGGCCACGCCGGCGTTGTTGCACAGGATCGAGACCTCGCGCCCGGCCAGCTCCTCGAGCAGCGGTGCGCGGCGCGCGGGGTCGGCCAGGTCCACGGCGCGGACCTCCACGGTCACCCGGTACTGCGCCTCGAGCCGGGCCTTGAGCTCGTCGAGAACCTCGCCGCGGCGCGCCACCACGATGAGCGAGTGTCCGCGCCGGGCCAGCTCGGTGGCCAGCGCCATGCCGATGCCGGAAGAGGCGCCGGTCACGACGGCGCGGTTCGACGCGGTGGGCAGGGGTAGCGACATGGGGCGTCCTCGGGGCTCGTGGTGGTAGGGGCCTCCGGGGAGCCTACCGGCGGGCTGCGGGGGAGGGGTAAGGGTGACCGCGACGAGGGCATGGTCGGCGTTGCCCCGGACCGGACACGGGGACACGGTCTACTCGGTACGCGCCGTCATGCGCAGCAGTGAGACGCCCACCCCGAGTTGCCGACGCGACGACGGCCCCCGGCTAGCGTGAGCACTGTGAGTGCCCCCGATCCGACGCCTTCGTCCTCCGAGTCCGCGACCTCGTCGTCGTCACCCGGCCCCGGCGCGGCTTCCCGTGCCCCCGCCACCCGCGGCCAGGTCACCGCCTGGGCCATGTGGGACTGGGGCTCGGCGGCGTTCAATGCGGTCATCGTGACGTTCGTCTTCTCCGTCTACCTCACCGATGCCGTCGGCGCCGACCTCGACGGGCCCCTGTCCGCCGCCACCTGGCTGTCCGTTGCGATCGCGGTGGCGGGCCTGGTCATCGCGCTCACCGCCCCCGTCATGGGCCAGCGCGCCGACCGCGGGGGACGCCGCAAGCGATCTCTGGCCGTATGGACCTACCTCACCGTGGCGCTCACCGCCGCGATGTTCCTCGTCGACGCCGACTCGCCCTACCCGTGGTTCTTCGTGGGCCTGGCACTGCTCGCGATCGGCTCGATCACCTTCGAGTTCGCCGAGGTCTCCTACTTCGCCATGCTGCGGCAGGTCTCCACCCCGTCCACCGTCGGCCGCGTCTCCGGCTACGGCTGGGCCATGGGTTACTTCGGCGGCATCTTCCTGCTGCTCGGTGCGTTCGTCGGCTTCATCTCCGGCGACGGCGACACCCGCGGCCTGCTCGGTATACCCACCGACGGAGGCCTCAACATCCGTCTGGTCTGCCTGCTCGCCGCCGTGTGGTTCGCCGTGTTCGCCCTGCCCGTGCTGCGGTCCGTGCCCGAGATCCACGCCGCGCGGGGTAGGGCCTCCGGGGGTGACGACGACGAGATGGGCTTGCGCGAGTCGTACCGCATCCTCTTCCGCGACCTCAAGGACCTCTGGCGGCGTGATCCCCGCACGGTGAAGTTCCTTATCGCCAGCGCGATCTTCCGGGACGGCCTGGCGGGCGTGTTCACCTTCGGCGCGATTCTCGCCGTGGCCGTGTACGGGCTGGACTCCGGGGACGTCCTCATCTTTGGCGTCGCCGCCAACGTCGTCGCCGCGCTGGGGGCGCTGGCGGCCGGGTACGCCGATGACCACCTGGGTCCCAAAGCCGTGATCGTGGCCTCGTTGCTGGCGATGCTCGTGACGATGGGCGTCCTATTGTTCGTGGACGGCACGGCCATGTTCTGGGTGTTCGGTCTGGCCCTGTGCCTCTTCGTGGGCCCGGCGCAGTCGGCGTCGCGGTCGTTCCTGGCTCGCCTGGCTCCCGCCGACCGCGACGGCCAGATGTTCGGCCTCTACGCCACCACCGGCCGCGCGGTCTCGTTCCTCGCGCCCGCGCTGTTCGGGCTGTTCGCCTGGGCGTTCGACGCCGACCGCGCCGGCATCGCCGGCATCGGGCTCGTGCTGCTCGTCGGACTGCTGCTCCTGCTGCCCGTCCGCACCCCGACGCGCGACGAGGCCACCGCGACGTGGCGCGAGGGCCGCGACACCGCCGCCGAGTGAGGAGCGCGCTCTGTCCGGGTTGTGCATCCGTTCGCGCGCGCTCGGTCCGAGTTGTGCATCCGTTTGCGCGCGCAAAGGATGCATAACCGGCGGGGGACTCGACAGTTCTGAAGCGAAACCCGCCTGGGAAGGCCCGCGGGGAGGAGTCCCGGCCTCATAGCCGGCCGAGGAGGGCGAGTACGCCGGCCGCGTCGTCGGCGATCTCGGCGTAGCCGGCGGCGCGCAGCTCGTCGTCGCCGATCCCGCCGGTGCGGACCGCGATCGAGCGGATCCCCAGCTTCCCGGCCGCGATCGCGTCCCACGTCGCGTCACCCACCATGACCGCGTGCTCCGCCTCGACCCCCGCCCGCTCGAGCGCGATCGCCACCACCGTGGGGTCGGGCTTGGCGGTGTCCACGTCCTCGCCGGTGGTGACGGCGTCCACGTGGTCGTCGACGTCGAGGAGTGCGCGCGCGTGGCGGAACTCCGACGGCGGGGCCGACGTGGCCAGCACCGTGATCCAGCCGGCCTCCTTGGCGCCGCGCACGAGATCGCGGGCCCCGGGCAGGAGCCGCAGGGAGTCGGCGGCGTCGGCGTAGTACTCGTCGTGGAGATCCTTGGCGCGTCCCGCCACGCGATCGCGCACCTCGTCGTCGCCCTCCACTCCTGCCACCTCGAGCAGCTCGGCGACGAGGGTCGAGCCGTCCTTGCCGATCCGCCGGTGCACCTCCACGTGCGGCACCGGTGCGCGCGCCTCGGCGAGGGCGCGGGCCCACGTCGAGACGTGCACGTAGGTGGAGTCGACGAGCGTGCCGTCCACGTCGAGGAGCAGGGCGCGGGGGGAGGCGGTGGGCAGATCGGCAGGGGTCATGTGCCCGACCGTCCCCGGCCCGCGCCGGTCCCGCAACCGTTTGCGACGCTTGGTGATCGAGCGCACGCTGGGGCACATGACCCGATTCGGCTACACCCTCATGACCGAGCAGTCCGGCCCCAAGGAGCTCGTCCGGTACGCCGCCGCCGCGGAGCAGGCGGGGTTCGACTTCGAGGTGGCCTCCGACCACTACTTCCCGTGGCTGGCCTCGCAGGGCCACGCCCCGTACGTGTGGAGCGTCCTGGGCGCCGTGGCCCACGTGACCGAGCGCGTGGACCTGTGCACGTACGTCACCTGCCCGATCCTGCGCTACCACCCGGCGGTGGTGGCCCAGAAGGCCGCGACGGTGCAGATCATGGCCGACGGACGCTTCCTGCTTGGCATCGGCTCCGGCGAGAACCTCAACGAGCACGTGGTGGGGCGGGGCTGGCCCTCGCTCGACGAGCGGCACGAGATGACCGTCGAGGCGCTGGAGATCATCCGCGAGCTCTTCGACGGCGGGCTCGTCACCTACTCCGGCGAGCACTACCGCGTCGACTCCGCCCGGCTCTGGGACCTGCCGGAGACTCGCGTACCGATCGGCGTGGCCGCCGGTGGGGAGAAGGCCGTCGAGCGGCTCGGCCCGCTTGGCGACCACCTCATCGCCACCGAACCGAACCCCGACCACATCGCCGGCTGGAACGCGCTGGACGGCAAGCGGCGTATCGGCGACGGCGCCCGGGCGATCGCCCAGATCCCGATCTCGTGGGACCCGGACTCTGAGAAGGCCGCCGTCGAGCGCGCACACGACCAGTTCCGCTGGTTCGCCGGCGGCTGGGCCGTGAACGCAGACCTGCCCACCACCGCCGGATTCGCCGGCGCCACCCAGTTCGTGCGTCCCGATGACGTTGCCGAGCAGCTGGCGTGCGGGCCGGACCTCGACGCGATCGTCGAGAAGGTGCGCCCCTGCTGGGAGGCCGGCTACACCGACGTGGCGCTCATCCAGATCGGCGACTCCACGCTCGACCGGTTCCTCTCCGAGGCCGCCGAGCCGTTGCTCGGGCGGTTGCGGGAGGCGTCGGGGGGCTGAGGCCCGCCGTCATGGCGCACCGTCTGACCAGCAGAAATGAGAGCGCCCCCGAGAGGATTCGAACCCTTCGGGAACCAGCCCGGTTTGCTGGCCGTGACCTGCGGCGATAGTTCCTTGTGCTGGTCAGAGACGTTTTCGCCTCTTGCGCATACGATAGCATGAGTGAGTACGGGACCGCACTGGTCTTGCATGCGAGTCGCACGAGGGGGCCACGGTGGGTAACAAACGGGGCACCAGGCGCGGGTTCGGGGCGATCCGCAAACTGCCGTCAGGTCGCTATCAGGCCCACTACGTAGGCCCAGACGGAGCGAAACACCTTGCCCCGGCGACGTTCCACGCCCACGACGACGCCGCCGCATGGTGCGCCCACGAACGCCGCCTGATCGACCTCGACGTGTGGACCCCGCCGGCCGACCGGCTCAAAGCGCAGGATCAGGCCCCGGCCGTGGTCCTGGCCGACTACGCCCGAACCTGGCTCGAGGAACGCAACCTGAAGCCATCGACCCGCACCGCGTACCGGTCCAAGCTCGAGACGCGCATCCTGCCCGAACTTGGGGACCTCGAGCTGACTGCGATCACCCCGGCCGTGGTGCGCCGCTGGTACGCCGCTCTCGTGGCGACACCATCCGCGCCGAACGGCGGCCGGGACCGTAGCGGGACCACCCGCAACGCCCACTGCTACGCGCTACTGCGAACCATCCTGGGAACCGCCGTTGACGACGGACTGATCGAGGCGAACCCCTGCCGCATCCGTGGGGCATCCCAAGCAAAGCGGGTGCACGAGATCGAGGTACTACCCGCCGGGGACTTGGACCGCCTCGCCGCCGCGATGCCCCACGAGATTCGCCTCGTGGTGCTGCTGGCCGCATGGTGTGGTCTACGGCGTGGGGAGGTGCTGGCTCTCCGCCGCCGGGACGTAGCGCCGGACGGGACCGAGGTCTATGTGCGCCGGGGGGTGACGTTCATCCAGTCGCGGCCGGTGTTCTCAACGCCTAAGACGGCCGCCGGTGTTCGTGACGTGACCGTGCCTCCGCACATTGTGTCTGCCGTTGTGGACCACTTAGACCGGCATGTCGGCAGAGGACGGGATTCGTTGCTGTTCGTCGGTAAGGCTGACGGGGTACTCGACGAGTGGACGCTACGCCGCACGTTCAAGGCCGCGGCCGAATCCATCGACCGGCCCACGCTCCGGTTCCACGACCTACGGCACCAGGGCGCCGTGCTCGCTGCCCGCGCCGGTGCCACTACTAAGGAGCTCATGTCGAGGTTGGGCCACACGACGCCGACCATGAGCATGCGTTACCAGCACGCTGCGACCGGCCGTGACGCCGAGATCGCCGCTCGCATGTCCAAGATGATTGAGGGAAACGCATGATTGACTTTTCAGCTATCCCGCTCGAGGAAATCGAGCACCGTCAAGCGGAACTGCTGCCAATTTACGAGGCTATGGTTAACAGCCCGACTGGGCGGGGCCATGTCGCGCTGACATACCGGTGTGCGATCAAGCGTTGTGCGTTGGCGCACATCATCAAAACCCCGCGGGGGGTGTTAATTGGGTATGTCAATCGGCCGGACGTGTGGCGGACCACTCGGAATATGGACTCGCTCGGAAGCGGGCCACATCCGTACGTTGGGGTTCTGCATCCGGAGTACGGGCAGTTCATTACCTACTTTCAATGCCCGCACTCAACGAACCTGCCGTACACGCATCGTCAGATCGAGGCGGACCTCAGGGTGAATGAGCACGGCACGACCGTGCTCCTGTAAAGATCGGCGTGCACTTGTTCGCATACGTGTGCTAATTTGTTCTCAAGTTCCCGCCATCGAATGGCGAAACTCCGGTAGGTGGTGAGCCGGGCGAATCCCTGAGGAGGGGTTCCTTCCCGTGCCTGCCAATAAGGCGCAACGCCGCCTATCCTCCATCACAGATGCCGCCGTCGAATACGGCGTGCATCACTCGACGATCCGCCGCTACATAAGCGCCGGCCGTATCACCGGGTACCGGTTCGGCCCCCGGATGCTCCGCGTTGACCTGGACGAGCTCGACGCCCTACTGCGCCCCCTTGCTACCGCTAAGCGGGGTGCGTGAGTCGTGTCTGAAATGCGAAAGGCCACCGCGGGCAACGGTGGCGCAATCGACGAGAAACCAAGTGCCTACGAGTGTACCCCGAATCGGCACCGGTCGCAGATCACCGACCAGCTCGACCGCTTCAACTCCGCATGGGTTGCGCAGGGGTATCCGCCGATCCAGTACCGGGGCGGCACGGGCGTGACGCAGCTCCTGCCCGCCGGCCCCGCGCCCGACACATGCCGACTTCTACCCTGAGTTTCACAAGTTGACGGCGGTTTCGGGTTTCGGGCGGTGATCGCTGCTGTTCAGGGCGCTGGGACGGGGGCG